>JAAYIP010000137.1 GCA_012523435.1 Bacteroidales bacterium
CAAAGTCCAATGTAATTAGCTCCCCGTTTCTTCAGCTTAACGTAGTCTCCCACCACGTCCGTGATCTCCGCGGCTTGCAGAATTCGTTCGACAGTTCCTGGATCAATCATGGAACGAAGATAGGGACAAACAGGCAGAACCGATCGTACGGGGCCTGATCAATTTGTTAACAGGCTCCGGAAAATCGATTTATCAGGCTGGTATTAGAAATCGGTCAATAGCTCCTGGAGGCGGGCGACCCCCTTCCCAGCTGTCATCTGCATAAGTTCAACCCGCCTGGTCCATCCACTACTTGATTCGTTCGGATCAATGTAATAAATGGGGGTATTTCGTGGAGCATAATCAACCAAACCAGCAGCAGGATAAACCTGCATGCTTGTTCCTATAACAACCAGTATATCTGCTACTTGGACAATTTCAGCTGCTTTGCTGATCATTGGAACCGGTTCACCAAACCATACAATATGTGGCCGAAGCTGTGATCCCTTATCGCACTTATCGCCCCACTTGAGTTCCCAGCCATCGATGTCATATATGAGCGATGGGTCAACGGTTGAGCGGGATTTACGGAGCTCACCATGCAAATGAAGCACCTGTCTGCTACCAGCTCTCTCATGAAGATCATCAACATTTTGAGTGATAATTGTGACATCGAATCTCTTTTCCAGCTCAGCAAGTCCGATATGCCCGGCATTTGGTTTTGCCTCCAACAGTGCTTTCCGGCGCTCATTATAGAAATGTAGCACCAGGTGTGGATTTCTCTCCCAGGCCTCAGGTGTAGCCACCTCTGATACAGGGTAGTTTTCCCATAAACCGTTCATATCACGGAAAGTCTTTAATCCGCTTTCAG
The DNA here is from genome assembly GCA_012523435.1 of Bacteroidales bacterium. Lineage (GTDB taxonomy): Bacteria > Bacteroidota > Bacteroidia > Bacteroidales > UBA12481 > UBA12481. The sequence continues at coordinate 851 of JAAYIP010000137.1, forward strand.
CGCTCATACCAGCACCGGTAAGCACGATCAACCTCTTCATTAATTGGGAGTTAAAAGTAAACCTATGGCCTTCTTATATAGAACCTGCCTGCCTTCAACAGCTGTTCATCGCAGATAAACTTCCAATAGTAGAGCCCCTCAGGCAAATCGATTTGCCACTCAAGGGGCGAAACAGATTCGGAACTAATTGTTTTGACCGTTTGACCTCTATAGTCGACAATATCAAGAGAAATGGGACCTTCAGCCGTTGACAACCAACTAAACTTCATCTTCTCTCCAATCAAAAAAACCGAATCCAAAGCCGGGTACTGGATTAGAGGATTATTACTTAACCTGAATTCTCCCATAGCCAAGGATTCGTATATCGCATTTGCCTTGAAGGACATAGCATACGAATTATCCTCGATCATAGCACCTGGCGTTGACAGCGCCACATCCTCACCCACTTCATCCACTTCGATTTGGTTTTCAGGTTTCGGTAAAACAATCGGATCAGGAGAAAGAGTATCGAGAACCGGGAGGACACTTTCAACCGTTACTTCTTGATCATCAACTCCTTCCAGGCTATTTACAAAGGTACCAATCATAAATTGCTGGATCAACCATGCAATAGCCAAAACAGCAACAAGGCCGGCAATGGCTTTCACGTGGGGGTTCATTCGTCTGACCAGTAACGGTTTAGTTGTTTTTATCGGGCTATATAATTCCCGATTCTCCTCGACATGGTCGATATCTTCCATCAAATCGGTGATCATCATAAGCTCATGCCGGCAGTAGGAGCACTGTTCAACATGGCTTTTAATCCCCTTGGGCAGTTCAGCGAGAACACCGCTTAGATAGTCGGCATACAGCGAGAGGCCCAAGCTGGTCAGATGACCATCTTTGTCCTGATACACGTCGGTGTGTTTTTCCTTTTCCATTTCTTAATATTGACGAAAATTCAGGCCTCCAGCGGAAAAAATTAGTCAGAATTTTCTCCAATTTGAGCCTTTTCGATCAATAAGAACAGTGTTTCAGGAGTATAGGAACAACTCTGAGGATTTCCATTCATCATACTGATTAGTTCACTGATACGGTTTGTCGACCATTTTCTCAAAGCTTCGGCGTTTTGGTGTTTCTTTCTCAGCTGAGCAAACACCACTCCCAGAGCCTCAAGTTTGTCTTTCTTCATTTTATTGATCGTTTGATTGACCAACCCGGCCAATCTTTCCCGTTCAACCTCCCCTGGATCTTGTTCGAATCCAGTCAGGTCATCGGGTCTGACTGGCAGATCAGCAAAACTTCGCAAGGTTGTCCACAAGGCACCTTTTTCACGACCAAAAAGGGTGACAGCTCTTTCCAAGCGTTGGTACTCTTGTTTAATAATCAACTGATTCCATACAGGATTCTCATCTACCTGCTCATAAACTTCAGCTCTCGGTTCAGACACTAGGTGAGGTTTTCTAAACTCTTCGAGACAAATATTCCGGGCCACTACTGAAAGGTAGGTCCTTAATTGGCACCTGCCATCGTATTGTTCCTGAATTCTTGGCATTCGCTCAATGAGCTTTCGGTTGACTTCCTGAACAAGGTCGGGCGTGTCAACTCGAGAGAGGAAACCCTGGCTACATAATTTCCGGACGATGATCCGGATAATCGGTTGGAAACTAATGAGAAGCTCACTCGGGTTCTCTCTCAACATTTTGGTTTCTAAATCGTTACGTTTCATAGCATTTAATCAACTACATCGTGAAGGAAAGGGTTATTTGGCCTGATCTTAGCATCAGAGCCGATAGTTAGCTTTGACTGGGTTTCCTCTTCGCTGAACAGGGTGCCAGGCTGAAAAGGTGAACCTCGCCTCTTATAAGCTGGGATTCTTTCGGCTTCATCAATATGATCAGGGTTAGATAAATTTCTGTAGTTGAATTCCTGAAGGCGGTCGGCGACTGACCTTTCGGTTTGAATCGAAGGTTTCGCAGCTGGAGGTTTATTTTCTCCTTTATCCAGCTGCAGTTCTGGGTTCAAACCATTGGCAGGAACGGAAGTTGCTGCCGCCCGTGGTGGATAAGAGTTTCCTGTTGAGGAACTCGGGGTTGGTTTTTGGATGTGAGAAACTGGCGCTTGAGAATCCAGCCGGACTGTTTTTCTGACCGGTGGATTAAGCGAGATCCAGTCGGGGATTGCTTCTTCGCGGAAACCGGTGGCTATTAAAGTTATTCGGATATCCTCTCCGAGGGATTCATCGGAACAGGTTCCCCAGATAACATTAACCATTTGCCCAACCCGGTCGCGGATCATATCAGTTATAGTGCCCAGTTCATCCACAGTTACTTCGTCAGTTCCTGAGGTGATATTTAGCAGCACTCGTTCCGCTCCCTGGATATCATTACTATTCAGCAGCGGTGAATTGATGGTTTCTTCGATAACAGTCAGGGCCCTCTCGGGGCCACTAGCGGTGGCTGAACCCATAAAAGCGATTCCTCCTTTTGTCATTACTGATTGTACATCAGCGAAGTCCACGTTTATATAGCCATGTAGGGTAATGATTTCCGCAATGCCTTTAACAGCGAGCAGCAGAATATCATCGGCCTTTTTAAAGGCGTCTCCAAGAGAGAGGTTACCGTACATCTCACGCAGCTTCTCGTTATGGATGATGAGCAGTGCGTCCACCTCTCCTTTCAGTCGGTTGATTCCCTGGAGGGCTTGTAGTTTTCTGGAGGGCCCTTCGATAGAGAATGGCAGGGTCACCACCCCGATCGTCAGGATATTCAGCTCTTTACAGGCTCGTGCGACGATTGGAGCAGCACCAGTACCGGTTCCTTTCCCCATCCCGGCCACAATGAAGGCCATTTTGGTGGGTCCTGCCAAGGCATCAAGGATCTCCCCCATGCTCTCGATGGCAGCCTGTTCACCCACATCCGATCGGTTACCAGCTCCCCGGCCAGCGGTCAGGGTAGCCCCCAGCTGGATCTTCCGATCCACCGGGCTGGCATCCAGGGCAGGTTTATCGGTATTCAGCACCAGGAAATTAACATCGCGAATACCCTCCTTGTACATTCGGTTAACGGCGTTACAGCCACCACCACCAACTCCAATCACCGAAATAATTCGGTCCTCTTTAACAGGAAGGCTGAAATCAACCAGGTCTTTAAACATGATACTATGGATTGCATTTACATTTTTTGGTCATCATCTTCAAACAGTTCCTTAAAGAACTTGATTTGTGTCCATCCGCCACCTTTCTTATCCTCCCTGGATTTTCTGGAGCGTGATCGTCTACTAGAGTGTCCATCCTCTGCACCAACCACCTCAGTCTCCCCATCATTTTCGTCTCGATTACTCACCACCAAAGGCACCTCCTCCGGAACCTGCTGAGGATTGAGCGAATCCAGATCGAGAGTAAAGGGCCTGCCACTCTGGCCAGTGGTAGAGGTTGATACCGGCATCGGGCGCAAATCACCTATGCTTGTTTCTGTTTCGAGCCCAGTAGCTACGATCGTAACCCCCAAGGATGTGCCCAGCGATTCGTCATAGGTATTACCCCAGATGATGTCCGACTGTATTTTAGTACAGCGTTGGACAAAGTCCATAATTTCGGTGATCTCATCCATGAGTACCTCTTGAGAACCCGAAGTGATATTGAGTAAAATATTTCGGGCACCTTTAAGATTATTATTGTTCAGCAGAGGTGAATTAAGTGCCTGACTGATAGCCTGATATGCACGGTTTTCGCCTTCAGCGACTCCCGAACCCATAATAGCCACCCCACTATTTTCCATCACCGTTCTGACGTCGGCAAAGTCAACATTGACATAACCATGTACGGTAATGATTTCAGCGATACCTTTGGCAGCCATGGCCAGAACATTATCTGCCTGACCGAAAGCTACAGACAGTTTCTGGTCGCCATAGATATCCCGAAGCCGGTCGTTATGAATAATGAGGAGGGCATCAACATTATCCTTGAGGTTTTTGATCCCTTCGACAGCCTGGTCCCAGCGTTTCTGACCTTCGAACGAGAATGGCAGGGTCACAATGGCAACAGTCAGGATGCCCAGTTCAATAGCTGTTTGAGCAATCACCGGTGCAGCTCCAGTTCCGGTACCTCCACCCATCCCGGCCGTCAGAAATACCATCTTGGTATCAGTGGAAAGGAAACGCTTGATATCCTCCTGGTTTTCAATAGCGGCATCGCGACCTTTTGAAGGTTCGTTGCCGGCACCGCGACCGAATGTCAGGGCTTTCCCCAGCTGTATCTTCGTTGGGATAGGACTATTCTGCAAGGCCTGATTGTCGGTATTGCAGATCACAAAATCAACACCACGGATACCTTGTCTATACATGTGATTGACTGCATTACTGCCGCCTCCGCCAACCCCAATAACCTTAATGATCGATTTGGTATCATGGGGCATTTCAAAAGAATAGATTTCCTCAAACATAATGGTAGTTTTTCAGGTTAAAACCGACTGCTTTCGTTATTAAATATTTTACCAAAGCCCCTAAGGACCCGGTCTTTAAGTTGATTTACGGTCTCTTTGCCATTGAAGGAGAAACGCACCTTCCCTATTGCAGTGGAGCCAGTCTGCGAACCCGCTATCACCAACCCGATAGCTGTTGAATACTCTGGTTGGAGATACTGGCTTTCAGTTTCTTCATCAAGGTGTTGATCCGGAATACCGATTCTCACATCATAACCGGTTTTTTTCCGGATTAATTGGGATAAATTTTGAAGCATGGCACCTCCGCCTGTCAGCACGATTCCCGCGCTCAGTTTTTCGGCGCAACCTGAGTTCTCAATCTCCCAGTTGACGGCCTCAAGGATCTCCTCCATTCGAGCCTCAATGATATAAGCCAGGTTTCGAAAAGATATTTCCCTAGGATCCCGACCGCTGATTCCTGGAATCGTAACTGTTTGTCCATCAGGTGCTAATTCACCCAGGGCAGATCCAAACTGAACCTTCAGAGCTTCTGCTTGCCGTAGCAGAATGGAGCACCCCTCTTTAATGTCATAAGTGACAATATTACCACCAAATGGGATGACAGAGGTATGGCGAATGATGTTGTTCTCATAAATGGCTATATCAGTAGTACCTCCGCCAATATCCACGAGAATTACTCCGGCTTCCCGCTCGTCGCTGGTGAGAACAGCCATCGCTGAGGCTAGCGGCTCCATGATTAGCCTTTTAACCTTAAGCTCCACTCTTTCAATACATTTAGATATATTACGTGCCGCCATCACTTTGCCAATAACAAGATTGAAATTGGCTTCCAGCATCCGGCCGGTCATCCCAATAGGCTTTAAAATATCTGTTTCATTATCAACAGTATAGCTTTGAGGAAACACATGAATAATCTCCTCACCCGGATCAATCGGGGTTCGGGCCATCTGTTCATGCAGGTAATCTACGTCCGCCTGGGTGATTTCCTCATTTTCGAGGTATTTGAAGTTACTGTTTTTCAAGCAACGAATCGAATGGCTGGCAATACCCGTGTACACTTCGAGCATGGGAATATCAGCCTGCTTTTCTGCCTCTGCCACAGCAAGATTGATTGCACTGGCGGTTTCATCCAGGTTGACTACCACGCCCCTCTTTACTCCGGTTGAGGGAGCTGTTCCCAGCCCTAAAATCTCAAACCGACCCTTCTCATTCTTCCTGGTCATGATAGCCGTTACCTTGGTGGTACCGATGTCTATCGCAGAAAATATCTGATCATGTTTACCCATGTTATTCTTATTCTATCTTATTTACACTACTCTGTCTGATTCGTTTCGCTGAGTACCTGCTTTAACTTGGCAGAGCTTGCCTTTCGGGCTACCACCTGGTTACTATATCTTAAATCGATCTTATCATACCGCTGCCAACCGGCAATCGGCATAGCTTTTTCATAAAATGTCTGAAGCTTAGCCAGTTTCCATTGGTATTCCGAACCATCTCCCATAAAAACCCGATGATCCCCGATGCGGCAGTAAAGCTCTATGGTATGATCAGGCTCTACATGGATTCCGTGGATCAGACTCTCCAGGAACGGCTTTTCGTTGATATGCTCAACAATTGGTTTCAGGCTGTCGCGCAAAAAATCCCGACTAGCTTCTCCTGTGACAATCATAACCCTTGCACTATGATTTGGCGATAAGGGCATCTCAACTCCTTCTTCATCAACATAATACGAATCTTCCGAATGTACAAACCGGAAAAGCGGCGTTCGTTGCCACACGTCAATGGTGAGAAGCCCGCTGGGAGTGGCATAAACGATTACTTCACGGACGCCCGGCATTCTGAGCACTGCTTGTCGGATTCCATACTGATCCAGCTCACCCATTTTTACTCCATGCATCCTGATGCCACTGCCCTTTACATATGTCATAATTTCGGCAGGGTTGACAAAATGATTTACGTTGCTGTCCTGTACATTAGCTCGAACAGCAATACATTCCTTATTATCCAGAACAGTGTTGGTAAAGGCCAAACTAACTACCAGATAAGCAGTTATCAGCAACCAGGATACTATGTTTAATAACTTATGCCACATACGTTTCCAGGTATTCAGTAATGGGACCCACCAGTTGATCTATATCACCGGCACCAATGGTCAGCAGCACATCCGGACCTATTTCGGAGAGTGCTTGGGGAAACTCCTGTTTAGACATTTGATATTTAACCGGAGAAGTAATATGCTGGAAGATCAAGCCAGAAGTGACACCAGGGATAGGTTTCTCGCGTGCAGGGTAGATGTCCAACAGGATCAACTCATCGAGTACACTTAACTCTCTGGCAAAATCGATAGCCAAGTCACGAGTGCGCGAAAAGAGGTGCGGCTGAAATATCCCGGTTATCTTTCTTCCCGGGAAAAGGAGGCGTATTGAGTGAATCAATGCTTTGATCTCAACAGGGTGATGAGCGTAATCATCGATATAGGTTACACCTGATCTGTTAAACCGGAGATCGAAACGCCGGACAAGTCCTTCAAAGGCCAACAAGCCTTTGCGGACAACCTGTTGGCTAGCCCCCATCAGCATTGAAATAGTTGCTGCGGCCACCGCATTTTCAACATTGGTAATTCCGGGTATACGAGTCTGCAGATTCCGTACTAGAAAATCCGGTCCCACCAGGTCAAAACGGTAACCCATTCCTTCGGGCTGAATATCTTGGGCATAGAAATCAGCAGCTGGATCATCCAGGCTATAAGTGTGTATCGACAGGTTCCGGTCCGGGTCAGGGCTTAGTGAGAGGGAATGTTTAATAAGGATGTCAGAATTAGCCCTGACCCGGTTGAGGAATAACCGGAAGCCTTCTTTCAAATGCTGATAGTCTCCGTAAATATCGAGATGATCGGGGTCCATAGAGGTAATCACTGCCCAGGTCGGATTCAACGTCAAAAAAGAACGATCATATTCATCTGCCTCAGCAACAGCCAGGTTAGATTCATCCGAGAGGGAGAGATTGCTTTCGAGGCTTTTACTGATTGCCCCAAGAAAAGCAGTGCAGCCTGCCTCAGTCTCCCGCAAGATTTGTGTAATCATAGCAGTAACGCTTGATTTTCCATGTGTTCCTGCTACTGCAACTGTTTGGAATGCATTGGTTAGCAATCCTAATATCTCACTCCGTTTATGAATCCGGTAGCCGTTGGTAACAAAGAACTCAAGCTCCAGATGCTCTTTGGGAACAGCTGGCGTATAGACAACTAACGTTTCGGGCTCAGAAGGGTTATTCAGAAAAGCCATCGGTATCAAGGTTGGATCGTCCACATAATGGATATCCATACCTTCAGCAGTCAGAGCACGAGTCAGGGGCGTCTCAACCCGGTCGTATCCAGCAACAGCAACCCCTCGGCTCCTAAAAAATCGTGCCAGGGAGCTCATTCCGATCCCCCCGATTCCAAGGAAATAGACCCGTTTGACCCTGTCCGTTAGCATAGTTTAAAAACTTCGTTTACAATCACTTGCGTCGAATTCGGTTTTCCAAGAGCCTTCATTCTGAGGCTCATGGACTCAAGTTTCTGTTGGTTATCTATCAGCTTCAGCATTTCTCCGATCAGGGTTTCGGGAGCCTGATGATCAGGGATCAGGATAGCGGCCCCCTGAGAAGCAAAAGCGTTGGCATTTTTTGTCTGATGATCAGCGGCTGCCGCCGGGAATGGTACCAGAATCGCTGGCTTGCCCACAATGGCTAATTCGGATAAGGTTAAAGCTCCTGAGCGACAAACGACCAGATCAGCAGCTGCATAAGCCCTATCCATATCATAAATGAAATCAAAGACCTTAATTATGCTTGCATTTTGCTCGCTCACAAGGGACTCGGCTGTTTCACGGTAGGAAACTCCGGTTTGCCAGATCAGCTGAACACTGGAAGAGCTGATTTTGCCAAGACCTGCTGTTATCGTTAAATTGAGGCTCCGGGCTCCCTGACTACCTCCAAAAAGCAGAACGACCGGCTTTTGGGGGTCAAGGCCGAAATGGTTGACTGACTCATCCCGGGTGATTCCGGGGTTATCCAGCCCCGGACGCACTGGATTACCGGTCATCATCATTTTCCCCGCAGGGAAATACTCCTCCATGCCATCATAAGCCACGCAAATCCTACTCACCTTTTTTGCCAGGATACGATTGGTGACACCCGGATACGAATTTTGCTCCTGCAGAAGAGTTGGTATGTGGTGCCAGGTAGCAGCCCTGAGCAGCGGTCCGCTGGCAAATCCGCCAGTGCCAATCACCAAATCGGGTTTAAACCGACAAATGATCCGGTTTGCTAATATCAGACTGATAAGCAACCGGATCGGGAAAAGAAGGTTTTTTAACGACAGGCTACGGTAAAAAGCCGTAATTGGCAATCCGGTTATTCGGTATCCTGCTTTCGGGACTTTCTCCATTTCCATTTTGCCTTTAGCGCCAACGAAAAGGATTTCGGCTTCGGGCATCCGCTCACGGATTCCGTTGGCTATTGCGATAGCCGGGAAGATATGCCCTCCGGTTCCACCGCCGGAGAGAATGATCCGGTATGGTCTATCCTTTTTCAACCTGAGCCTCCTCTTCATAACTACGGCTGACACCGAGGATGATCCCGATAGACAGCGCGGTGAACAAAATGGATGTGCCTCCCCGGCTAATCCAGGGCAGGGGTTGACCGGTAACCGGAAAAATTCCGGCTGAGACACCCATATTAATCATCGCCTGAATCACGAGTCCGGTCATCAGGCCGATGGTTAGAAATGCCGGGAAAGTGCGGTCACATTTTCGGACAATGACACCTGCCCTTCTCAGCAGTATCATAAAAAACAAGGCTATTGGCAGGGCTCCGAAGACGAAGCCATACTCTTCTATGATGATGGCGAAAATAAAATCAGAATAGGCCTGTGGCAGGGAACGTCGCTGGGTGCTATGACCGGCAAATTTTCCAAAGAAGCCCCCGTTGGCAATGGCGATTTTAGCTTTGTCGCTCTGGAACTGCTTGGCCGGATCCTGATCCTTGTCAATATGTCTCACTATTCGATTGGCCCAAGTATCTGACCGCGACTCAACATTCGAATACTTTCCGATCAGGAATAGAACCGCAATTAAGACCACTCCCGCTCCAGCAAGGCCCAACAGATACTTCACCTTAACACGGCCAATAAAAAGCATGATTACACAGGTAGCAAACAGCAGTGCCCCTGTGGAGAGATTTTCCCATAGGATCAGTCCGCAGACAATAATAATTGCCAGCAAAACAGGGAGAAAGCCTTTCTTAAAATCCTCAATCTCCATCTGATTCCGACTGAGATACCTGGCTACAAATATGATTAGGGCGATTTTGGCAAAGTCGGATGTTTGAAAAGTCAGGCTAGTGCCGGGAATGACCAGCCATCGGGCTGCAGTATACCCACTCCTACCTTTTACCAGGGTCAGAATTAGGAGAATAACCGCAACAAAAAGCAGGAAGTTGGCCAAGATACTGTACCACCGATACGGAATATGGTGTACCAAAATGATGATTCCCCACCCCACGAGTAAAAAGGCAACATGACGAACGATATGGATGGTTACATTACCATCCCCCAGGCTAAGTGAGACTACTGAGCTGGCCACAGCCAGGCCGGAGTAGATGGTCAAGAAGACCAACATCACCCAGATCACTCGATCACCTTTGATATGTTGCAGCAGGTTGCGCATGTTTTACAAATTCCTCACTGCAGTTTTAAACTGCCGACCGCGGTCTTCATAGTTTTCAAACAGGTCGAAGCTGGCGCAGGCGGGAGACAGGAGCACCGTATCTCCCTGCTCGGCCAGATAAAAGGCTGTCCTGACAGCTTCCTCCATATTGTTTGTATCTACGATGGTATCAATCAATTTGTAGAAACTGTCGTGAATCCGGGTGTTATCGGTTCCCAGACAAACGATGGCTTTTACCTTTTCCCGTAGCAGCGGATACAACATGGTATAGTCATTGCCCTTGTCAACTCCACCGACAATCCAGACTACCTTGGTTTTCATGGTTTCCAGGGCGTACCAGGAGGAGTTAACATTGGTGGCTTTAGAATCGTTAACAAACTCAATTCCATGGACTTTAATCACTGGTTCAAGCCGGTGCTCTACTCCTTGGAAATCCGATAGGCTCTCCCGGATGGTCTCCTTGCGGATATCCAGGACACGGGAAGCTATCCCGGAAGCCATTGAGTTGTAGGCATTGTGCCTGCCCTGCAGGGATAAATCGAAAATGGACATATTGAACGGGTTATTATTAATGACAATATTTAGCTGATCCTCCTCCACCCAGGCTCCGGGATTATATACCGCGTCAAAACCAAATGGAAGTCGGTGAGGCAGAATTTCTCTGCCCGCCAACTGCTTCCGGATCACCGGGTCGTCACCACAGTATATGAAATAATCATCCGGGGTCATGTTCTGAATCAAGCGGAGCTTGCTGTCAATATATTTCTGGAAATCATACTCATACCGATCGAGGTGATCTGGTGTGATATTCATCAGAATCGCAATATCAGCCCTGAAGTCATACATGCCATCCAGCTGAAAACTACTGATTTCCAAGACATAAAGCTCGAAATCGCTTTCTGCCACCTGCCTGGCGAAACTCTGACCCACATTACCCGCCAGCCCGACTTTTAGCCCGGCCTGAGTGAGAATATGGTGCAACAACATGGTGGTGGTAGTTTTTCCATTGCTGCCAGTAATGCAGATATGTTTTGCTTTGGAATAACGACCGGCAAATTCGATTTCCGAGATGACCGGAACGCCTTTCTCTTGCAGTAGCTTGATGAGGGGCACCTTCTCGGGGATTCCGGGGCTTTTCATGACCAGGTCGGCACGTAGGATTCGTTGCTCAGAGTGGCCTTTTTCTTCAAATTCAATCCCATAATCCAACAACAGCTGTACATATTCCGGTTTAATCGATCCAGAATCAGACACAAACACCTCATATCCAAGCTTTTTTGCCAGGATGGCAGCTCCCACTCCACTTTCGCCCGCCCCTAGGGATATGAATCTTTGTGCCATAATTACCTGATCTTTAGGGTAACAACAGAAATAACCGCCAGCAACAGGGCCACAATGAGAAAACGAGTCACAATCTTCGGTTCTGCGTAGCCCTTCTTCTGGTAATGATGATGCAGCGGAGCCATCAGAAAGACTCTCCGGCCAGCACCGAATCGTTTACGTGTGTATTTAAACCATCCCACCTGAATAAGGACCGACAGATTTTCAACGAGGAAGATGCCACAGAGGATCGGCACCAACAGCTCTTTGCGGATTAGAACGGCAAACACTGCAATGATACCTCCCAACGCCAGGCTTCCGGTGTCGCCCATGAATACTTGAGCCGGGTAGCTATTATACCACATGAAGCCCACCGTGGCGCCAATAAATGCCGAGACAAAGACCGTCAACTCACCTGAATTTGGTATATACATGATATTCAGGTAATCAGCAATCTCATAGTGACCGGAGACGTACGCCAATATTCCAAGCGTAGCTCCAATAATCGCGGAGACTCCCGTAGCCAGTCCGTCGAGGCCATCGGTGATATTGGCCCCATTACTCACAGATGTCACAATCAGGATAATCACCACCACGAAAACTAACCAGGTCCACCGGGCAGCACCCTTCCCCATCCAGCTAACCAACCATTGGTAATCGAACTCATTATTTTTGACAAACGGAATGGTTGTAGTCGTGGGTTTGCTCTCGACATATTTATAGGTCGTAGGATTCTCCGGCCCGGGGGGTATGATGCTATCGGTTACTATTTGTTCACCGGCAGCAATGGGAATCTTTTCCCCGATCACAATATCTTCCTGGAAAAAGATGGTAACTCCAACAATGATTCCAAGCAAAACCTGCCCGGTTAGCTTAAAGCGAGCAGCAAGGCCCTCTTTATTCTTTTTAAATACTTTAATATAGTCGTCTAAAAAACCGATCCCGCCAAGCCAGATAGTAGTTAGGAGCATCAGGATAACATAGATATTGTTCAATTTGGCGAACAGGAGGGTTGGGATAATCAGAGCAGCCAGAATAATGATTCCACCCATGGTTGGTGTTCCGGCTTTTTGGTTTTGTCCATCCAATCCAAGATCCCGCACCGTTTCGCCCACCTGCTTAATTCTCAAATAGTTAATAACCCTCTTGCCGATCAGTGTGGATACAATTAGGGCTGTAATCAGAGCCATAGCGGATCTGAACGAGATATAATGGAACAGCCCCGCTCCGGGGAAGTCGAAACCATCAAGCCATGTAAAGAGGGAATAGAGCATAATCTCAGGTTTCAGTTATTAGGCGATAGGCTTTGAGGTTTGGGTATCAGGGAAACGGAGTTTTCTAAGTTCTTCGCGGTCGTCGAAATGGTGTTTCACACCGTTGACTTCCTGGTAGGGTTCATGGCCTTTGCCGGCGACCAGGATAATATCTCCTGGCTGGGAAAGGCGAACGGCAGTTTTGATAGCTTCGTGGCGGTTGGTGATTGAGAGGACATGGTCACGTTTGTCGGCCGAGACACCCGTAAAAACATCTTCAATGATGCGTTCGGGATCTTCGGTCCGGGGATTATCGGATGTCAAAATCACCAGGTCGCTGAATTGGCAGACCGTGCTGCCCATGATTGGTCGTTTGCCACGATCGCGGTCGCCACCGGCTCCAAAAACGGTGATGATTCGGCTCCCTTCGACGCGAAGCTCCACCAATGTTTTCAGGACATTTTCCAGGGCATCCGGGGTATGGGCATAATCAACAAAAGCAGTCCGACCGCCACCCAGCATAACAGTTTCGAGGCGCCCCTCAACGGGAGTCAGTCGACTCAAAGCGAGGAGGACCTGATCCTGTTCCATTCCCAACAAGATAGCTGCGGCGTACACGGCCAGGAGGTTTAAGACATTGAAGCGGCCGGTCAGGTTTGTCCACACTTCCAGCCCTCCAAAGAGGATCGCCATCCCGTTGCTATGTTGTTCGACCACTGTAGCCTCAAAATCGGCCATCCCCCGTGAAGAGTAGGTGTAGCATCTTGCCTTGCAGTTTTGCAGCATGATTTCACCATTTCGATCTTCAAGGTTGGTTAACGCAAAAGCATCGGAAGGCAGGGCATCAAAAAACGATTTCTTAACCTGTAGATAGGAAAGGAAATTCGGGTGATAATCAAGATGATCACGGGTCAGGTTGGTAAAAATCCCTCCCGCAAAATGAAGTCCGCTGGTGCGATGTTGTGCTAAAGCATGGGAAGAGACCTCCATGAAAACGTATGAACATCCTTCATCCACCATTTGTGCTAGCATTCGGTTGATCATGATAGCATCCGGGGTAGTGTGTGTGGCCTCCAGGGTCTGTTGGTGAATTTTGATTCGGATTGTCGAGAGAAGGCCGGATGGATATCCAAGAAATTCAAAGAGATGATATAAGGAAGTTGCGGTGGTAGTTTTCCCGTTGGTACCGGTGACTCCGATCACCTTAAGTTTTTCAGATGGGTGTCCGTAAAAAGCTGATGCGACTAATCCGGTTGCTTTAGATGATTCTGCGACCCGGATAAAGGTGACAGTTGGGTTTGGTGCTACCGGAATATTTTCGCACAGGATAGCCACGGCTCCATTTTCAATTGCCTGATTGATAAACCGGTGGCCATCTGTATGGGTTCCCCTGATTGCCATAAAAAGGTCGCCAGGAGTAACGGATGTAGAGTTCAGTTGCAGGCCGCTGATCATGACATCAGCATTGCCTAGCAGTTCCAGCATCTCTAAGCTCTCTATGATGTCCTTTAACGATTTCATAAAGCAGCTAATTGAAGTTCTACCACACGAACTGAATCTCTTGGGGTTCCCGGCGCTGGCGATTGTGCCAAGATTCTTCCACTTCCCTTCACACTGACACGAAATCCGAGGTTTTCCAGCACCGGCAAAGCGTCCTTCAGGCCGAGCCCCTGCACATTCGGAAGTGAATCCGGCACAGCAATCCTCTTTTGTATGGTGATTTGGTTCTTAATATTGACCAGTTCGATCAGCTCATCCTGTGTATCGGGCAATGGAAGATTCAGTTTCAGGCTTGAAACAACCTGTTTCACTTCTGATCCAGCGCCAGGGAGGATAGTGGGTTCACCTACCGTCTTACCCAAGTCGCCAGGTTTTAGAGAACCATGAAGATC
>JAAYIP010000138.1 GCA_012523435.1 Bacteroidales bacterium
AGGATAAAAACCCAACAAGATCTTCAGAAGAGTGGTTTTTCCGCTTCCGCTAGGTCCAACAATGGCGGTCACCTTATTCTGAGGAATCGTCAAGCTAATATTCTTAAGAACAAACTCTGATCGGGGACCCTCATATTGGAACGAGATCTGATCAAGCGAAAGTTCGTGCTTTTCGGGGATCACAGCGAGCTTGGTCTCCCCCTCCGGTTCTTCGTCGGGATGATCATGCAATTCAGCTAAACGTTCCAAACTGAGCTTAGCATCCTGGGTGGTATGAAAAAAGCCCACCAATTGGTCAATTGGGCTATTCATCTGGCCAACGATAAACTGAACAGCAAACATGACTCCAAGAGTCATTTCCCCATTAATCACCGAAACAGCAGCAAAAAAGGCGATCAACACATTCTTGACTTCATTGATCAGGACAGAACCAACCTGCTGATACTGAATCAGAGCTAAACTTTTCACCCGTATCCGGAAAAGTTTTGCCTGAATCTTCTCCCAATCCCATCGTATCTGCTTTTCGCAATTATTCAGTTTGATCTCCTGCATTCCGGAAACCAACTGAATAATACTATTCTGATTCTTAGTTAATTGGATAAATCGCCTTTGATCCAGCTCTCTTCGTTTCCTTAAAAACAAGGTGATCCAAATAAGATACAGGATGCTTCCGATGAGGAATAAGGCTAGGATCTTCCAACTGTAAATAGCTAATACAATACTAAATATCAACAAATTAAAAACGGAAAACAGGATATTGAGTGTTGATTGGGTCAAGAATGATTCAATACGGGAATGGTCTGTAATGCGTTGCAGGATGTCGCCTGTCAGCTTCGTATCGAAGAATCGGACCGGCAGCTTCATTAATTTGATCAGGTAATCGGATATGAGGGAGATATTGATTCGCGTACTGATATGCAGCAGAATCCAAGAGCGGATAAAATCGATGCTTGTCCGGCCTGCTATGAGTACCAGCTGAGCAATGAGGATCAGTACGATAAAATTGATATCGTGGGTATTGATACCAATATCTACAACAGCTTGGGTGAGAAACGGGAGGATCAGCAGGATTAGTGACCCAACGAACATCCCCAGGATCAATTGCAACAGGAACTTTCGGTGTGGCCTGAAATAGTTTAGCAGGAAGCGTAGGGAAGCTCGATTCTGATGGTCCCCATCCTGGGTGAAGAAATCTGGTGTAGGTTCGAGCAGTAGGCAAAGGCCTTCTGGATTCCCCTCGCGGTTGCCAGCAGCCCATCCTGACAGGAAGTCACGAATGGAATACTTCACCTGCCCCAGGGCGGGATCTGCCACCCAGACTGATTTTTTGGAGATCCGGTGTATGACAACGAAATGGTTTTGTTGCCAGTGAACTATGCAGGGAAGTGGTGCTTCGGTTTTTAGCTGGTCCCAGGTTAACCGAACTCCCATCGACTTCATGCCGATGGATTCGGCGGCATCACTAATACCTAACAAACTGACTCCCTGGCGAGTCAGGAAAGATTTTTCTCGTAGATACTGTATGGAATACTTCCTACCGTAATAGCCAGCAATCATTCTAAGACATGCCGGACCACAATCCTTAGCATCCAGCTGGCGGGTAAAAGGAATCTTGGCCATCCTTCTTTTGAAAGGTGGGAAAATAGGTAAAAAAATTGGGATTATCGAAGATTATTCCCTGAAGGCTGGGTTAACCTTCAACGAAAACAGGCCGTACTACAATATGATATCGCCTTCTTCGCCTTTTTTGATGGGAGTCGTGGTCACAGGAGGAGTAGTTTCACCTTCACCACCACGTACGTTTGACATTTCTTGAGCAGTCAGGACATTGTTCAGCAGAGAATTGAAAAAATTGCGTTCCATTTTGAAAGATTTTTAGAAGTTAGTAAACCGTTAACAACTATATATCATGAAAAAGGTCAAAAAGGAACCCCCTTTAGAGCATTTTTTTTTTACTTTTTTTAAAATCACCGTTATTGTGCCAACTTTGCCGGTAACCAACAAGCTGTTAAAGGTAGCGGAAGAAGCCTGTTAAACAAATGTTGCCCAAATCAAAATGGGGGATTTATGACTTTCATCAAACTAAAATGGACTCTCGTCTTCTGGTTATCGATGCTTCCGTTTAGTGTATTTGGGCAGGGAGGTAGTTCGCAACAAGATTCCCTCGCTCTCCTCCTCCAGAAAGGAACCGAACTGATTAGGCAGCAAAATTATGAAGTGCTGGAGCAGATTATTTCTAAAGGCAATACCCTCTTAAAACAGAATCAATCAACCCTTAGTTTCTCTCTTATCGCAGACTTTCAATCACTTACAGGAAAATTTTATCTTTTAACGCACCAAGAAGAGCGATGGGATGACATCTATTCTTGGGTGATAGAGCATGAGACACAGTTTAAAACCCAAGAAGAAATTGGTACACTGATAAGACTACTGAATAATGCAGGGATCGCCTTTAAAAGACTATCTCGCCTAACAGAAAGCCAGTTAGCCTATGTCAAAGCCACTGAGGCCTTGGTGCATTTGAAAGAACCCAATTACCTCTTACAGGGATCTCTATTCAACAACGCTGGAACCGCTCTCAAACATCTGGGTGAATACGACAAAGCCTTCGATTTCTTCAATCAGGCTATAACCTCACTTGATAGAATCATTTTAACCGCCAGTGATCCTAATCTATCATCATTAAGTCAAGCCTACTATTATAGGAGTCAAGCGCTTAATAATCTAGGCCTTATAAACCAATACTTGGGCAACAATTCCGAGGCCATTGCTGCCTTTCAGGAGGCTCTTAGATTGAAAAGGAAGTATGATCCGGCGGGGGTAACGATGGTTGCCAGCAACATGGCCAATTCGTACATTGAACTTAATCAATTAACTGAAGCTGAATTACTTACAAAAGAGGTATTAAGCTTTTATGGTAGTAATAAGCCGATGGATC
>JAAYIP010000139.1 GCA_012523435.1 Bacteroidales bacterium
ATCTATCCAGAAGCTTCCGACACGATTACAGCGTTGAATGGATCCCATTCAACAATCAGGTCTCCCTGCGTAACCAGTTCGCCTTCTTTTTTGTAGAGCCTTGCTCCATAGGGAATTCCGTGGGTTGTCAGGGTAATGTCAGTATTGACATCAACGATACGCATTTCAGCCATTCGGCCAATCACGACCCGGCCCTTTACACCCTCTTCACCCTCTACGGTTCTCAGCTCATCAAACTCCAAGCGACCGTCATACCGGGCTAAAATACTCGATTCAGTAGCTATGTTGGAAGCAGTACCCCCAACATGGAAAGTTCTCAGAGTCAACTGTGTACCAGGCTCACCGATCGATTGGGCCGCAATGACACCAACAGAATCACCAATCTGAGCCATCCGGCCAGTAGCAAGGCTTCTCCCGTAGCATTTAGCACAAACCCCAACTTTTGATTCACAGGTCAGTACTGAACGGATCTCAACCTGTTCAACCGGAGATTTTTCAATGGCGATGGCAATCTCTTCCGTAATCTCTTCTCCAGAGGCTACCAAAATTTCTCCAGTAATGGGATGATAAACATCGTACAAAGAAACCCGACCAAGGATCCGGTCATAAAGAGACTCTACCACCTCCTCATTGTTCTTCAGAGCAGTAGCAACCAGCCCCCTAAGCGTTCCACAGTCATGTTCTGAAATGATGACATCCTGAGATACATCCACAAGCCTACGGGTCAGATAACCAGCATCTGCCGTTTTCAGGGCCGTATCAGCCAAACCTTTACGAGCACCGTGAGTAGAGATAAAGTACTCGAGAACTGACAGTCCCTCTTTGAAGTTTGACAAAATCGGGTTTTCGATAATCTCTGCACTGGTTGAGCCTGATTTCTGCGGTTTTGCCATCAGCCCCCTCATTCCACACAGCTGCCTGATCTGTTCTTTGGAGCCCCTGGCCCCTGAGTCAAGCATCATATAAATGGAGTTGAATCCCTGACGATCCGTACTGAGGTTCTCCAATACCGTCTGAGTCAAACGGGCGTTGGTATGCGTCCAGATATCAATGATTTGGTTGTAGCGCTCGTTGCTGGTGATGAAACCCATGTTATAGTTGTTCATCACTTCATCAACCTGCTCATAACCGTCTTTAATCATAGTTTCTTTGGCAGCAGGAACAATGACATCTTCCAGGTTAAAGGAAAGACCTCCTTTAAAGGCTGCGTTGTAACCAAGGTCTTTGATATCATCCAGGAACTTGGCCGTTTTGGCAGTACCACACTTCTTCAGAACAGTACCGATGATCTCGCGAAGCGATTTCTTGGTTAATATCAAGTTAAGATATCCAACTTCTTTTGGCACCATTTCATTAAAGAGAACCCGGCCAACCGTTGTTTCCACAATCCTGATCACCGGTTTCCCCTCTACTACATCGTTAACCCGAACCTTAACAATAGCATGCAAATCAACAGCACGTTCGTTATAGGCAATGATAGCTTCTTCCGGGCTGTAAAAAATCAGACCGCTACCTTTAACCGGTATTTCAGGAGTTGATTTCTTAGCTTTGGTGATGTAGTATAATCCTAACACCATATCCTGTGACGGAACCGTAATAGGAGCCCCATTCGCCGGATTCAAGATATTATGAGAGGCGAGCATCAGAATCTGTGCCTCAAGAATGGCAGCATTTCCAAGTGGGAGATGCACAGCCATCTGGTCACCATCAAAGTCAGCGTTGAAAGCGGTACAAACCAAGGGATGCAACTGAATAGCCTTACCCTCAATCAGTTTGGGCTGAAATGCCTGAATCCCAAGTCGGTGAAGAGTTGGGGCCCGGTTCAGCATGACAGGGTGTCCCTTCAATACATTTTCCAGGATATCCCATACAACGGGATCGCGACGGTCAACAATCTTTTTCGCTGACTTGACCGTTTTTACAATGCCTCGCTCTATTAACTTCCTGATAACAAATGGTTTATAAAGTTCGGCTGCCATATCTTTAGGCAATCCACATTCATGCAATTTCAATTCCGGTCCGACGACGATAACCGATCGGGCAGAATAGTCAACCCTTTTCCCGAGTAAGTTTTGGCGAAAACGCCCCTGCTTTCCTTTAAGACTGTCGCTTAATGATTTGAGCGGTCGGTTGGCATCGGTCTTCACCGCATTGGATTTCCGGCTGTTATCAAACAGCGAATCGACGGCTTCCTGTAGCATTCGCTTCTCATTGCGAAGAATAACTTCAGGGGCCTTTATTTCGATTAAGCGCTTCAAACGGTTGTTCCGGATGATCACCCTACGATAAAGATCGTTCAGATCAGATGTGGCAAACCGCCCCCCATCGAGTGGAACCAGCGGTCTTAACTCGGGCGGGATAACCGGAACCACACGGATCACCATGTGCTCCGGCTTGTTAACATTCCGTGAAGCCCTGAATGATTCCAAAACCTGAAGCCTTTTAAGTGCTTCACTCTTTCTCTGCTGTGAAGATTCGTTGTCAGCTTTGTAGCGTAACTCATCGGCCAGCACGTCTAAATCGAGGCGCTCAAGGAGCTTCTGTATAGCTTCAGCTCCCATTCCAGCGATAAATTTCCGCGGGTCGGCATCATCCAGCATTTGATTATCTCTGGGAAGCGAGTCCACAATATCCAGATACTCCTCTTCACTCAGAAAATCAAGATACTTAACGCCATCAGCCTCTTTAATGCCCGACTGAATAACCACATACCGTTCATAGTATATGATTGAATCAAGCTTCTTGGAAGGTAATCCCAAAAGATAGCCAATTTTGTTTGGCAGGGATCGAAAATACCAGATGTGAGCAACGGGAACCGTCAGGGCAATATGCCCCATCCGTTCACGGCGCACCTTTTTCTCTGTGACTTCAA
>JAAYIP010000140.1 GCA_012523435.1 Bacteroidales bacterium
AACCGCTGAATCTCATTGATCTGACGGGCTGCCTCACCGGCAGAAGCCCCTGGACTGTAGTTTAATAGCTGCTGTGTGGCTCCAGCCGACCGCCCCTCCGTCGATACCTGAAACCCGAAGATGCCCGTCATTAACTTCTCCTTGCCAATGGTGAGATCCCCAGGTATCATAAACAATTGCCAAAACTTCTCCTCTGGTGTCATCCGCTTGATTAAGTCACGAACCCGCTCCTCTATCGGAGCTTCCGAGTTACGGTACGTCTGCCCTTGAATCCCGCTTGCAATAAGGGAAATGATCAGAATGAGAAAAAATCGTTTCATGGCCAACCAGTTTAGTATCAAAAGTATCAAATGATTTTTTGATATGCCGGAAACATTTTGTACTTTAAAATGTTTCTTATTAGGAACAATTCTTAAGTGAAAACCAATGGATAAAACAAAAATCAGGAATTTGTTGAGCGAGCATGGGATGCGGATTACTCCGCAGCGGTTGGCGGTAGTGGAGGCTCTCTTTTCTCTGAGATCTCATCCTACCGTAGAGGAGGTGGCTAGCATTGTTCATAAAACCCAGCCAAACGTTGCCACCGGAACTATTTATCACATCCTGGAGACCCTTGTTAAAAGGGGTATGGTGATGAAAGTAAAAACCGAGAGTGATGTGATGCGGTACGATATCTTTCTTGATCCACATCATCACATCTATTGTACCGATTGTAGTTCTATTGAGGATTATTACAACGAGGAGTTGACTCGGATGCTGGAACTCTATTTCGAGGAGCACACCATTCCTGGATTCACCATAGATGAGGTCAGATTGCAGATTAGTGGACGGTTTGAAGATCCATCCAAGCATCGCTCGATCAGGGTTGATCGAAAGAGTTCGATTGCTTAATTAAAGAACATAAAATCACATAGTTAACTTAACCTAATACAACACCCAATGGACAAAAAAAAGAAACTTACCACTACTGCTGGCCGGCCTTATCACGAGGTCGAGGACAGCCAGACAGCCGGTCCACGGGGGCCGATCCTGCTTCAGGACTATTATCTGCATGAAAAGTTGGCTCACTTCAACCGGGAACGTATTCCTGAGCGGGTGGTCCATGCAAAAGGAGCCGGTGCCTTTGGCACATTCACCGTTACGAATGATATAAGCCGCTATACCAGAGCGGAACTATTGAGTAAGGTTGGGAACCAGTGTCGCGTTTTTGTTCGCTTTTCAACGGTTGGCGGAGAGAAGGGAAGCGCTGATACCGAGAGGGATCCGAGAGGATTTGCAGTCAAGTTTTATACCGAAGAGGGAAACTGGGATTTGGTTGGGAATAACACACCAGTTTTTTTCATCAAAGACCCCAAAAAGTTCCCGGATTTTATCCATACCCAAAAGCGGGATCCGAAAACCAACCTGAAGAGTGCAACCATGACCTGGGACTACTTCAGTCTGAACCCCGAAACCCTACATCAGGTGATGATTTTGTATAGCGACCGCGGCACACCCGATGGCTATCGCCACATGAACGGCTATGGAAGTCACACATTTTCAATGATTAACGGCCGGGACGAGCGGGTGTGGGTCAAGTTTCATTTTAAAACCCTTCAGGGAAACCGCACCCTTAATCGTCAGCAGGCGGAGGAACTAAAAGGAACTGATCCCGATTATGCCCAACGCGATCTGGTAGAAGCAATTGCTGATGGAAATTTTCCCAAATGGGCCCTTAAGATCCAGGTGATGACTCAGGAGCAGTCGCGCCTGTTCAAGTGGAATCCTTTTGATATCACAAAAGTTTGGCCACATAGTGAGTTTCCTCTGATTGATGTGGGTGTCATGGAATTGAATGAGATTCCGGCAAACTATTTTGCCGATGTAGAACAGGCAGCTTTTGCCCCTTCTCACACCATTGATGGCATTGGACTATCGCCCGACAAACTGTTGCAAGGTAGGATCTTTGCCTATCCGGATGCCCATCGCTATCGCTTGGGAGCCAATTACCATCAAATCCCGGTCAATCGGCCGTTGAATCCAGTAAATCATTACATGCGCGACGGTCAGATGAATGTCGATGGCAATGGTGGCGCTGCTCCAAATTATTACCCTAACAGCTTCGATAGCATCGAAGCCGACATAACCTACCGTGAAAGTCCCCTCCCCCTGGATGGCAAACCCGCTGATGCTTATGATCGGAATGAAAATGATGATGATCATTTTACTCAGCCAGGCCTGCTATTCCGGAAGGTGATGACCGAGAAGGAACAAATCAATACTGTGGGGAATATCGTGGATGCCATGAACGGTATCTCAGGCCCCAAACGAGATGAAATCATCCAACGGCAGCTCGGCCATTTTCATCAGGCCGACCCGGACTTGGCTATACTGATAGCCAAAGGATTGAATGTCAAGATTTAACAATTATAATTTACAAATATTTAAATCTATAAAAATGGAATCAAAAGAAGTTTTTGCCATGCCACGTATTGGCGATGCGGCTCCCGAATTTAAAGCAGTTACCACCCAGGGTAATATCCACTTCCCGAACGACTACAAGGGTAGCTGGGTAATTCTTTTCAGCCATCCGGCCGATTTTACACCGGTTTGCACCTCTGAGTTCATGACTTTTGCCACCATGGAAAAGCAGTTCGAAGAGGCAAACTGTAAGCTGGTTGGTCTTTCGGTCGATGGACTTTATAGCCATATTGCTTGGCTAAGGACTATCAAGGAGAAGATTGAGTACAAGGGGATGAAGGATGTGGAAGTGAAATTCCCTCTGATTGAAGATATTACGATGGAAGTGGCCAATAAATACGGAATGTTGATGCCAGGTGAAAGCAACACCAAGGCCGTTCGTGCCGTATTCTTTGTCGACCCCAAGGGAATCATTCGTACCATCATTTATTATCCCTTGAGCCTCGGTCGTAACTTTGATGAGCTGTACCGTGTGCTGATCGCGCTGAAAGCTGCTGATGAGTTTGGCGTAGCCATGCCGGCCGACTGGCGTCCGGGTGATGATGTGATTGTCCCGACTGCCGGTTCCTGTGGAACAGCCAAAGAGCGGATGGAAAGTAAAGGTGAAATGACCTGTTACGACTGGTTCTTCTGCACGAAGAAGTTGGATAAGGATGAAGTGATGAAGAAGGTCCTGAAAAAGTAAGAGTCAGGATTAAGAGGAACGGCCGGTCAGAATTGAACCGGCCGTTTTTTTACTTTTACGCTCATGGTGAGAAAAC
>JAAYIP010000141.1 GCA_012523435.1 Bacteroidales bacterium
CGGACGGGCGAAGTCTTCTTCGGAACTGAAGCCGGGGTTATCTCTTATCGTGGTACAGCCACCCGTGAGGATCTCTTCACCGACGAAACCTACGCATTCCCCAACCCCGTCAGGCCCGGATATGACGGTCCGATCACAGTCAGGGGCTTACCTGCCGGGGCAATGGTTAAGATCACCGATTTGGCTGGCAACCTGGTGAGTGAGATGGAGAGTACCGGTGGCCAGGCGATCTGGAATGGCAAGCACCAATCCGGAGCTTCAGTGGCCAGCGGCGTCTATCTGGTTCTAGCTTCTACTCCAATGGGAACGAAGAAACAGGTGACTAAAATATTGATCATCCGTTAATTAAGATGATTGAAAAAACACTGGGGATCGTTCTGCGTCAGATCAAATATGGCGATACCAGCCTGATTGTACATCTATACACCCGTCGCTGGGGCCGAATGGGGATTGTCGTGCAGGGAGCCCGTAGCCGGTCGGGCAAGCGGAAAACTGCCCTGTTTCAGCCCCTCACGATTCTGGATCTTGATATCTACCACAAAAGCAATCGCGAATTACAGCAGGTTCGGGAGGCAAGGAATGCCCAACCCTTCATTCACCTTGTAGCCGATCCGGTTAAGAGTTCCATCGCCCTGTTTCTGGCCGAGATTCTCTATAAAGTTCTTCGCGAAGAAGAATCGAATCAGGCCATGTTTGATTTCATCACTGACCATCTCCGCCTGCTCGATCTGGCAGAGGAAGGGGTGGCCAATTTTCACCTCTATTTTATGATCAGGCTGACCCGTTACTTGGGCTTTTATCCCGAAGACTTTGGCGACCAAATCCCAGCGTGGTTTAATTTGGAATCTGGCACTTTTCAGCAGGACAAGCCCATCACCGGGCTATCGCTCCCTCCTGGCAACGGACTGATACTGAACAAGCTCCTGCATTGCCAGCCTTCGCAATTAGGAGAAATATCACTCAATCATTCGCAGCGCAGTGAGCTTTTAGAGGCGCTATTGCGCTACTACCGTTTCCACCTCGAAGGCTTCGGCGAAGTCCGATCTCTATCGGTGTTAACAGCACTCTTTAGCTGACCGGGCATCCGTTTGAACGAATTACAATTTTATCTACCTTTGCAGCCTGAAACGTGGGCCTCATAGTTCAAGGGATAGAACGGAAGTTTCCTAAACTTTAAATCCAGGTTCGAGTCCTGGTGAGGCTACGAGAGCAAAAGGCTCCATAGTTCAAGGGATAGAATGACAGTTTCCGGAACTGTAGATACTGGTTCGAGTCCAGTTGGAGCTACAAGAACAATCAGCCTAACCTGTTATGCAGAAGGCTGATTTTTTTGTGTCAGGAGATGGACACCCGTTCGATTACTACCTGATAATATCGACTTTCTCACTGAAAAGCCGTAATTTGCACGCTTTGGCAAATTGTGATTGATCATCAAATTTCTTTTTAAATGAAAAAACAGCTACTCATTGTTGCATTGTTAGTTCTGGCCGGCATCGGGCTGCAGGCGCAGGATTATCGTAACCTGACTGAGAAAGACTATGCATCATACCCTTACTACGGGGAGATGATGCTCGACCAGTCGGTCAATTTTTATGAGACCCAGAAAGCGTTTTACACCTACTGGAAAGACCGCACTCCTACCCGCGGCAGTGGATATAAACCATTCAAGCGTTGGGAATACTTCTGGCAAGATCGCATCAACCCGGATGGCACCTTCAAGGCCCCCGACTATGTCTATCAGGAGTATCACAAATATCTTGAAGATCACCCAATTACAGACGGGCTCAAAACCGGACAGGCTACCTGGGAAGAACTCGGGCCAAAAACACGCCAAAACTATGGTGGTTATACCGGTGTAGGACGCGTGAATGCTATTGCTTTTCACCGTACCGACCCGCTAACTATCTATGTAGGAGCACCATCGGGTGGCTTCTGGATTACAAATGATGGTGGAGAAACATGGGTTTCCCATACCGATATTCTACCAACACTGGGGATCTCCTCCATTTTAGTTGATCAGGACCATCCCGAGGTGATATTGGCTGGCACGGGCGACCGTGATGGCGGTGATTCTCCGGGTTTGGGCGTATTCCGTAGTAATGACGGTGGAATCACCTGGGAACCTTTCAACGAAGGTATGGACAATGTGGTCGTCGGGATGATGGCTCGATGCGATACCGACCCCTCCTTTATCCTGGCCGCTTCCAGTAGCGGAATCTACAAAACCACCAACGGTGGCGAAAATTGGGTAAAAACATCACCTGACAACTCCAACTATCGCGATATTAAATTCATGCCGGGCAGCAACCTGATAGCCTATGCCACCTCCAACAGCGGATACTACCGCACCGAAGATGGTGGGGAAACCTGGACAGCCATGCCGGCTTCCATCGGTTATCCCACCGGAGGCCGGTTAGTGATCGGAACCACTCCCGCCAGCGATAGCCTGGTTTACCTCTTGGGCGACAAGAGCGGATATAATGGCTGCTACCTCTCCACCGACTGTGGGTTGACCTTTACCACCCAATCCACCAGCCCTAATATCCTCGGATGGGCTTATGACGGTGGTGACACCGGAAGCCAGGGTTGGTACGATCTGATTATTCA
>JAAYIP010000142.1 GCA_012523435.1 Bacteroidales bacterium
GCCTTTGAGATAGGCTGTCCGTGAGTTGAGCTCATCCCTTCAAAGGATTCTCCTGCTGGATTTATGCAACCTTTGCCCATCACCGTCTTCCCAATGATCAGCACCGGTCGCTCCCGCTCGGTGACCGCCTCCAGCAGGGCACTCCGGATCTCATCAGCATCATGCCCGTTAATGGTGATGGTTCTCCAGCCCCATGATTGATACTTCATCGCAGTATCCTCACGAGTAACCGCCGAAGTAGAAGTTGATAACTGAATATCATTTGAGTCATAGAAAAGAATGAGGTTACTCAATCCCAAGAACCCGGCAACACGGCCAGCCCCCTGAGAAATCTCCTCCTGAATACCGCCATCGGAAATGAACGAATAGATCTTGTGAGCCGTCCATTCGCCAAACCGCGATTCCAGGAAACGGGCAGCGATGACGGCTCCTACTGCCATCGCGTGGCCCTGACCCAGCGGCCCACTGGTATTCTCTACCCCACGATTGACATCCAGCTCCGGGTGACCGGGAGTAACACTTCCCCACTGCCTGAATGCTTTCAGATCGTCCATTGTATACTTCCCACATAGACTCAACACCGAATAAAGCATCGGTGACATGTGCCCCGGATCCAAGAAGAAACGATCGCGAAACTTCCAACCCGAATCATCGGGATCAAAGGTTAAAAACTCCGAAAAAAGAATTTGAATGTAATCAGCTCCTCCCATGGCACCACCGGGATGACCCGACTTGGCCTTTTCTACCATCGCAGCTGATAAAATGCGGATCTGATCCGCAGCCCGTTTAACTGTCTCGTTGTTCATGAATAGCAAATCAATGATTGGTGAGGGACTCAGCGAAAATAGCACTTTTTTTTACCTTTGCTGACTAAAGAAACCTCTTATGGGCCTTAAATGCGGAATCATCGGGATCACAAATACTGGCAAAACAACACTGTTTAACTGCATCTCCGATACCAAAGTTCCAACCTCCAGCTTCGCTTTCAGCACTAACCGGTCGAACCTAGGCCAGGTTAAAGTACCCGACAACCGTCTCCAAATGATCGATGATCTGATTCATTCGGCCAAAGTAGTTCCTACCACAGTCGATATTATCGATATTCCGGGACTGGCAAAAGGATCATCAAAAGGCGAAGGAGTGGGCAACAGCTTCCTCTCGGATATTCGGAACTGTGACGCCCTGATCCATGTCGTCCGTTGTTTCGACGACCCCAATCTTCCTCACATTGATCAGACTATCGACCCCGTTCGGGATCGTGAAACTATCGACCTTGAGCTCCAAGTTAAAGATCTCGAATCAATTGAAAAGAGAATCCAAAAACTGGAAAAAGCAGCTCGTGTCGGTGAAAAGAGTGCAAAAAAAGGACTTGAAGTCGTTACTACGATAAAAAAACACATCGAGAACTTCCAGAATGTCAGAACGTTAAACCTAGATCCAGAGGAAGAAGAGTCGATCGCCGACCTCATGTTGTTAACAGCCAAACCAGTCATCTACGTCTGTAACGTGGATGAGTCGTCCGCTGTCAACGGCAACCACTATTCCCAAAGATTTACCCAGTCGCTGGGCGATGAGAAAGCCGAAGTCCTGACTATCGCAGCCAAGGCTGAGTCGGAGATTACCGAACTGGAAGATCAACAAGATCGCGAAGCTTTTCTGGCAGCCATCGGACTGGAAGAACCCGGTGTAAATAAACTGATCCGGTCGGCTTTTTCAATCCTGAATCTTGAGGTCTTCTTTACAGCAGGGCCTAAAGAGGTGAAAGCCTGGACTATCCGAAAAGGCAGTACCGCACCTGAGGCTGCAGGAGCTATCCATTCAGATCTGCAACGAGGATTTATTCGGGCAGAAGTGATGAAATTCAATGACTTCATCAACCTAAAATCCGAAGCTGCCTGCCGCGATGCCGGAAAGCTTTACATCGAAGGGAAAAATTATGTTGTTGAGGACGGGGACATCCTGCATATCCGTTTTAATGTCTGACAGTCAACACTTACCATGAATTATCACAATATCAGCCATAAGCTGAATACCTTGGTGTACGTTATCCGACTCTGCTGCTTCCTGATCTCACCAGCAGGAACAATGGCACAGCCTGTTCTTCCTAAAGAACCACCTTCTCTTGTCGTTGGTATAGTTGTGGATGGGTTACGAGCCGACTGGATTGATCGGTACTGGCACCTTTTCGGTGAAGGTGGGATCAAAAAATTGGTTACCCAGGGGCTCTCCTTTTCTGATGCCAACATTCCTTTCCTGATGGCCGATATCGGATCATCCCACGCCTCGATTTCTACCGGATCAACCCCAGCACTGCACGGAATCATTTCCGCTAAGTGGTACAATCGCC
>JAAYIP010000143.1 GCA_012523435.1 Bacteroidales bacterium
GGCCCTAATACCGCAAAAGCAGCTGAGGCTCTTGGGCTCCGCATCGATGTGCGCGTTCCCTCCCCAGAGTGTCCATCCATGAGTATGGCTTTGGATAGCTTCCTGAGAGACGCCTGCAAGAAGTCATCAAAATAGTTATGAACCAGACTTTTAAGAAGGGCGAGCGTCTTTACTTAAAGAGACGTTTCGACCTGCTTTTAAAGGAGGGCGACAGTTTTTTTAGCTACCCGTTTCGGGTAATCTATCTGACCAATGCTTTTCAGGGAGAGCCTTATCCCGCTCAAATGGCAATTGCTGTGAGAAAAAAGCAATATAAGCGTGCCGTCGACCGGAATCGTGCCAAACGCTTGTGCCGTGAGGCTTATCGCCAGCAAAAGGATCTCCTCTACCATGCGCTAGAATCTCAGAATACTACCATGCTGATTTTACTGGTCTATGCAGCAAACGAAATCCTCCCATTTGAAGAAATCAACCGAAAAATTAGTGTTGTCATTAATAAGCTGATACAAAATTTAAAACAAAGCACGAGTGAAACGATTAATTAATCTGATCAAACAGATTCTGGCGTGGTTTCTAATCATGCTGGTCAGATTTTACCAGCGTGCCATTTCACCACACCTGCGATCCTCGTGCCGATATGTCCCTACCTGCTCAAATTACTTTATTGAAGCAGTCAAAAAGTATGGCCCTTTCAAGGGAGGTTATCTTGGAATCAAAAGAATCCTCCGCTGTAATCCTTGGGGTGGTCATGGTTATGATCCTGTTCCATAATGAGTTAACGTTAATGAGAAGAAAGCTTAAAACCGTCGGACTGATTCTTTTACTTTTGGCCGCTCCGCTGATTTTCACGGCCCAGCACGACCGTGAATTCGAATGGTCAAAACAGCTTGACATTCAACAATCTTTGCTTCGGGAGCTAGACCTCTATTATGTTGATGAGATCGATCCGGGTAAACTGATCCGGTCGGGCATCGATCATATGCTGAAATCCCTCGATCCCTATACCTTGTATATCCCGGAATCCAGGATCGAGGATATCCAGCTAATGACCACCGGCGAATATGGCGGGATAGGTGCCATGATCGGCCAGCGGGGAGACACCATATTCGTTACCGAGCCATACGAAGGTTCCCCAGCCCAAAAGGCCGGACTCCGGGCTGGCGACCTGATACGCCAAGTGAACGGAAGGCCAGTGAGCGGACGGAAACCTGCTGAAATTACTGAAGAGATGAAAGGGGAAATTGGATCGCCGGTAACACTGACCATTGAGCGACCTTACTCCGGAGAAAAACTGACGCTGAACCTCGTCAGAGAGAAAATCAAATTCCCCAATGTCGCTCATTATCAAACTCTTACAGATAATACCGGGTACATCCGGATCACCGGCTTTACCGAAGGAGCCAGTCGGGAGGTTAAAGAAGCCCTCCTCGATTTGAAAGAACAAGGAATCTCCAGCGTAGTATTGGATTTCAGAGGTAATCCCGGTGGGTTGCTGATGGAAGCCGTGGAAATCGTTAACATCTTCGTCCCAAGAGGTCAGGAGGTAGTTACCACCCGAGGAAAAGCTCGACAATGGGTGGCCAGCTACAGCTGCCGCTCAAATCCCATCGATACCTTAATACCCGTTGCTGTCCTGGTCAACTCCGCATCCGCTTCCGCATCCGAAATTGTGGCGGGAGTGATGCAAGACCTCGATCGCGGCGTGATAATCGGTCAGCGTACCTTCGGGAAAGGCTTGGTCCAAACAACACGGAACCTGAGCTATAAAGCTAAACTGAATCTGACTACAGCTAAGTATTATATCCCCAGCGGACGATGTATTCAGGCTCTCGACTATAGCAACCGCCGACCGGATGGCAGCGTGGGGAATATCCCCGATTCACTGACCTCCGAATTTTCGACAAAAGCAGGAAGAAAAGTGCGGGACGGTGGTGGAATAATCCCGGATATCCAAATCAAACCCAGGACGTTAAGCGCATTGGCTACAGAAATGGTTTATCAAAGACAGTTCTTCGATTTCGCAACCAAGTTCAGAAACCTGAATGAATCTATTCTTCCGCCGGGATCGTTTCACCTGCAGGAAACGGTGTGGAAAGATCTTCCAGCATTTCTTAAGGAAAACAACTTTACCTATCAGACAGCTAGTGAAGAAGCCTTGGAAAAGCTCGAAAAAGTGCTGGAATCCGAAAAATTTCTGGATAAATCAGCTGAACTGGTCAACCAGATTAAACAGGTGGTGAGCGGAGATCTAAATCGGGATCTGGAGCTGTTTAGGCCGGAAATTACTACCGTTCTGGAAGAAGAGATTGTCAGCAGATATTATCACCAGAGCGGTCGGGCGCGGCAGGTTATTCCTAATGATCAGACAATTGCAAAAGCTGTGGAGATCCTATCTAATCAAGAGGAGTATCTAAAATTGCTTGGGAAATAGCTTTTATTCAATCCATCGGGAACTGCCATCAGCTAGCAGCTCTTTCTTCCAAACCGGCAGGCGATCTTTAATCAACTCAACACAAGAACTCAGGGCTTCGAATATTTGTGTGCGGTGACGACCCGTTACCATCACCAAAAGAGACACCTCCCCTGCCCTCACCCGCCCTGTGCTGTGTAATACCCGTAAACCCGTCAGGTGGGAGTAGTGACCAAACAGCTCTTCGCTTAATTCACCCATGACTATCGCTACCATTTCCGGATAGGCTGAATACTCAATCGCCTCCACGGGTGAAGGTTCCTCATCATCAGCTCTGACTCGTCCGATAAACAGCGCATAAGCTCCATTTTGCGTGTCTTCACTTGTTTGAAAGATCTCCGTGTTAATGGCCTCATTACCAATCGGCCCATCAATTAATTTAATCGTTTGATTCATTTTATTCATCCTCCGGCAAACGGTGGCAATAAAGCAATCACATCACCATCGGCCAGCTGGTGATCACCCGTAATCAGCGTTTCATTTACCGAGTAACGATAATGAGCTGACTGCAGCGATGGGTAGTGCAACAGTAACTCTTGGTGAAGAGCCTCTAATGTCGCGGGAGCAACAGTTTGCTCCGATGCCAATCCGGTGATATCCCGGATAGATCCGAAATAGAGCAGAGTTACCTTGGGCATGGTGTCATAAATCGTTTGGGGTGTTCAAATTTAGAAACAAATCGGGGGCGAAAAAGTTGTTCGCCGCACTGATCGCCACCGCCTGCCATTTACAGCTGCGGATGATCCGGGGCGGATGAGGATCGCCGGCTACCAGCGCCGAACGAAACCGTTCTAACGCCTCTTTCGCGTAAATCCCGATCAATGGTTCTGTGATGCCTTCGTGCGAGGCAATTGTAACCTCGTAATTTCCATGTTGTTTCAGGAGATGCTCAAATAGTGCAGCAGGAAGATTCGGCGTATCGCACGACACCACCACTGCTTGGGTTGTGTGCATTGCGGTCAGCCCCGCCTCGATGCCCGACGTTGGCCCCTGTCGGGGGAAATTGTCGGGAACAACTGTGGCCTCAAGAAAGCTGAAATCTCCCTGGTTGGCTACGATTATAATGTTGCTGCAAACGGGCTTAATAGCTTCGAAAACCCATTCAATCAGCAATTTGCCTTTCCAACGAATAAACGGTTTTGGCTGTCCCATCCGACTGGCAGCCCCACCAGCTAAAATGATGCCGGTCACCTGTTCCGTCATCATCCATGAGCCTCCAACCAGTTCCTGCCAGTTCCCATCTCCACACGAAGCGGAACACGCAGCCGTACCGCCCGCTCCATTTCAAACCGGACAATATCTTTAACATCCTGTAATTCAGGATTAAATACATCAAAATTCAATTCGTCATGAACCTGAAGAACCATCCGGCTGCGAAGGTTCCGCTTTCTGAGCTCCTGGTGGATTTTTACCATGGCGATCTTAATGATATCAGCAGCCGAACCCTGGATTGGAGAGTTGATGGCATTGCGCTCGGCATTACCCCGAACTATGGCATTTTCTGATGCGATGTCCGGCAGATACCTTCTCCGCCCGAGCAGCGTAAGCACATAACCATGATCTCTCGCCAGCCAGATACTGTGATCCATGTAAGCCTTAACACCCGGATAGGATTTAAAATAACCGTCAATTAGCTCCTTTGCTTCCGATCTGGATATGTTTAACCGCTGGGACAAGCCGAAGCTTGAAATGCCGTAAATAATGCCAAAATTGGCCATCTTAGCCTTGGACCTCATCTCTCGCGTTACTTTTTCCGGTTTGACATGATAAATCAACGCAGCAGTGGCAGTATGGATATCCTCTTCCCGATTGAAAGCGGCGATCATATTGACATCCTCGCTAAAATGAGCCATCACTCTAAGTTCAATCTGAGAGTAATCAGCCGATAACATCAGCCGATCTCCATCGCTTGCCACAAAAGCTTTTCTGATTTCCCTGCCCCGCTCCTCGCGTATCGGAATATTCTGGAGGTTGGGATTGATGGAACTCAACCGGCCGGTAGCCGTGATGGTCTGATTGAAGCTGCTATGAATCTTTCCGGTATCTGGTCTGACCAGCCCAGGCAAGGTGTCAATATAGGTGTTCAACAGTTTTGTTAACCCTCTAAATTCCAGTATTTTGTTGATAATCGGGTGTTTGTTGGATAGCTTGGCCAGCACCTCCTCGCTAGTCGAGTATTGTCCGGTGCGGGTGCGTCGTGCTTGGGTGTCGATTTTCAGATGATCGAATAGCACTTCGCCCAATTGTTTAGGCGAGGCCAGGTTGAAGGATAGTCCGGCCAACTCTGTGATATCCCTTTCGAGGGTTTGAATCTCCTCCGATAGGCCGAGTGAAATATCAGCCAGCGAAAGGGAATCAAGTCTGATACCTGCCCGTTCCATATCAGCAAGCACGGTTACTAGGGGCATCTCTACCTCATTGAACAGATCCTGCAGGCCAAACTGTTCCAGCTCTTTTTCAAGCAGTGGCTTCAGGCGGAACGTGATATCAGCATCCTCTCCGGCATACTCCTTTTGCAATTCAGGATCAACGGTTCGCATGCTCCGCTGATCCTTGCCCTTCTCTCCGATCAGCTCCTCGATGGGGAGCATCTGATAGCCGAGGTATTTGTCCGCCAGCAGGTTAAGATTATGCCGTTCATCGGGATTGATTAGGTAGTGAGCCACCATCGTGTCGAACAGGGGCCCTTGAACCTCTACGCCATATTGGTAAAGGATATGATAATCGTACTTGATGTTCTGTCCGATCTTCCTGATCTGCTGGTTTTCCAGGATAGGTTTGACAGGTGCCAGCAGTTGCTTGACAGCCTGCCAGTCGTCGGGGAATAACAAGTACACCGCCTCGCCAGCTTTCCATGACAAGGCCAGTCCGACCAACTCGGCTTCGAGCGGGTCGAGACCGGTGGTTTCAGTATCAAAAGCGAGTTCGGTAACCGAAGCGAGTTCATCTGCGAGGCTCTTAACCTGCTCAAGAGTGGTCAATAGTCGGTAACGATGGTCAGAATCTGATAAGTTAGATTTTCCTTTTTCAGCGACTGATGACGGTGGTACGTCGAACAGCATACCCTGACTGGCAGGAGGGTCTTTTTCCGTGAAGAGGGAAGGATCTGGTTCACGGTTCAGGATTCGTGTCATCAGATTTCTGAACTCCAGCTCTTCGAACAGACTCTTTAGGGCACGTTCGTCGGGATAGTTTCTGACCAGATCCTGACCTTTGAATTCCACAGGAGCTTCGGTGCAGATAGTTACTAATTCTCTCGACATCAGCACTTTATCGTGAGATTCTTTTAATGAGTCCTTCTGTTTCCCTTTCAGTTTGTCGAGGTTTTGATAGACCCCATCAACAGAACCAAACTGCCGGATCAGGTTGGCAGCGCTTTTCGGGCCAATTCCAGGAGCTCCCGGCACATTATCGGAAGTATCTCCCATTAGGGCTAGGATATCAATCACCTGTAGCGGTCGCTCGATATCAAAAGTCTGACAAACCTCGGCCGGACCGAGAATTTCAACATCATTTCCCGATCGCCGGGGTTTCATCATCAGGATTTTCTCATTGACCAGCTGGGCAAAATCCTTGTCAGGGGTGATCATATACACGGTAAAGCCCTCTTTTTCAGCTTTTTTTGCCAGGGTTCCGATTACATCATCGGCTTCGTATCCGTCTTTTTCAATGATTTTGATGCGGTAGGCCTCAATTAAGCGTTTGATCAAGGGAATCGAAGTTCTCAGATCTTCCGGCATAGGTGGCCGATTGGCTTTATAGTCTTCGTACAAAATATGCCGGAAGGTTGGAGCATGGGTATCAAATACCACCGCGATGTGGCTGGGGTTTTCCTTCCGGATCAGTTCATCCAGGGTGAGGGTAAACCCAAAAACTGCAGAAGTGTTTAGTCCCTTGGAGTTGATACGAGGATTTTTGATGAATGCGTAATAGGACCGGTAAACCAGCGCATACGCGTCGAGGAGGAATAATCGTTTCTCTTCCGCCA
Source organism: Bacteroidales bacterium (assembly GCA_012523435.1). Classification (GTDB taxonomy): domain Bacteria; phylum Bacteroidota; class Bacteroidia; order Bacteroidales; family UBA12481; genus UBA12481. The sequence continues at coordinate 6,459 of JAAYIP010000143.1, forward strand.
TACTGTTATTCAATTTTTTTCGATTTGTTTCGCCAGTTCCTTCTGGGTTCGTCGTAGGCCTCTGAAAAATTATTCAGCCTGCCATTCGGCGTAGCTGTTGGCTGTTTCGTAAAGCCTAACCGTTTCCAGCGTGATTCCTTCCGGAAACTTGTCTTTCAACAGACTGGCATAATAAAGCACAAGGTTTTCGGCAGTAGGTTGAAAATCAACCCAGATCCTTCGTTCAAACATTTCGGGAATCTGTTCAATCAGCTCAACCGGTGCACGTTTACTGAGCACCAGGCTATGATCATACACATCGACGATATACTTGTGTACCAAGCGTTTGAGGTCTCCAAAATCCATCACCATACCCAGTTTGATATTGTTGGGATCTTCGATCGGAGTACCTGAAACAGTGATCTTCAGGATATAAGAGTGCCCGTGTACACTCCTGCATAATCCATCATAGCCCCAGAGAGCATGAGCCATCTCGAAGCGGAATATTTTGGTTACACGTACTTTGGCCATGGTGTTTAATGATTACAGGAACACTTGTTTATGCATTTGACAAGTTCACTTAAATGATCATTCTTTAGTGAATAAAGGTTGTTCTTCCCCTCTCTTTTACTCATCAGAACATCCTTGTCTTTGAGAATACCAAGATGATGCGAAGCGGTTGATTGTTCGATTTTAAGCCTGCTATGGATTTCGGTAACGGTTAGCTTTCCTTCATCTTCAAGCAAATTCAGAATGGATATCCTCACAGGATGAGCAATTGCTTTCAACATGCTGGCAGCTCTGTCCAATTGTTCAGGTTTTAAATCCAGAAGACTCATTAACTCAGATATTAAAGTTTATGCGAATATATGCATATTTTCATGCATATATCCTGTTTAATAACAACTCAGGGTGATGATGTTGATGATATCCTGGCTAGAAAAAGCTAACCGTTGACCCCTTGATAGCTCCGAGCAGATGATTTGCCAGCCGACTGGTTCCAATTCGGAAAAGTTTGGGATTCAGCCAGTCGCCTCCTAGAACATCCTCAACCACAGCATGATAAATAAGTGCGCTCTGAATATCCGAGACGCCTCCTGCCACTTTTATTCCAACTTTTCGCTCCGTGCGGTGGTAGAAATCGCGAATCGCGCAAGCCATGGTGTAAGCGGCTTCGGGGGTAGCCGAAACAGCTGTTTTTCCTGTACTAGTTTTAATAAAGTTGGCACCGGCCTCCATGGCGACCAAGCTGGCTAGCCTGATCATGGAAGGACTATTTAGCAGGCCGGTTTCCAGGATGACTTTGAGGGTGACACTTTGTGTGACCTCTCGGATCAACAGGAGCTCATTCATGACCTGCTCAATATTACCCGCCATGAGCTCTCCAACGGAAATAACCACATCAATTTCCTCAGCTCCCTTCTTCATGAGAAGTTCACACTCGGCCAGCTTGACTGACAGAAAGGTTTGGGATGACGGAAATCCCGCACCTACGCAGGCAAGTTTTACTGCCTTGTTAGTGAGTGTTTTGTTAATCTCTTCCACGAGGGTCGGATAGACACAGACAGCAGCAACCTGGGCTATTCCGGGAAAGCGGTCGGGAAATTCATTCAGTTGCCTGCAGAGCCGCCTGGCCGTATTGGTGTTGTCATTGGTGTTCAGGCTGGTCAGATCAAGGAGTCCAAATAGCCGGTTTAAAAGTTCCAGGTTAGGTTTTTCTGCCGAAATAGAATCTATGATTTGGCCTACTCGCAAGGCAGTCTGCTGCTCATCTTCACCCAGGCCATATTCGTTTTGATAGTAATCAGTCGTTATCATGGGTCAGTTTTTGATTATTGCGATGTCTTTCAGAATCTCGCAGAGTTTTCTTTTTGATGTTTTCCTCCAGTGCTGCCGTCAGATCAACCCCGGTCTGATTGGCTAAGCAGATCAGCACCCAGAGAACATCGGCCATCTCATCTCCAAGGTCTCCATTACGATCGCTCTCTTTTTCCGATTGGTCGCCGTAGCGCCTGGCCATGATCCTGGCTAGCTCTCCTACCTCTTCGGTTAAAACCGCCATATTGGTCAGTTCGGAGAAATAGCGTACGCCAAACGTTTTAATCCATTGATCAATAGTATCTTGAGCTTCTTTTATGGTCATATTCTGTTCTTTGAATCGATCCAGATGGTAACGGGTCCATCGTTTATCAGCGCCACATCCATCATGGCACCAAACTCCCCGGTTGGGATGGGTTTCCCTAGTTCTTTTTCCAGCTGAATAACAAATTGTTCGTAGATCGGGACACTGATGACTGGCGGGGCAGCATCGATGTATGAGGGCCGGAATCCCTTCTTGATGCGGGCGTGGAGGGTGAATTGAGATACAGCCAGGATCTCCCCTTTGATGTCTTTGACACTCAAGTTCATCACACCAAACTCATCGTCAAAAACCCGTAAACCGACAATCTTATTCGCGAGCCACTGAATATCCTCCTGATCATCTGATGCTTCAATACCGATGAGCACCAAAAGCCCCTGCCCTACCGATGCCCTCTGCACCCCGCTAATCGTGACAGAAGCCTCTTTGACTCGTTGAACTAAAGCTCTCATAATCTACGATTTAGAATTACAAGGGCGGCTATCACCCCGGGTACCCATCCGGCAAGTGTCAGTAGAAAGACGATTAAGATAGAACCACAACCCTGGTCGATGACCGCCAGAGGAGGAAAAAGGATCGAGATCAGTACCCGCCAAAACGACATAGCTGAATGAAATTAATTAAACATTGAACCAGGCAGATTCAGATCAAAAATAGATCAAATCAGGGCAAAAACATATCTTTAACGCGATAAAACGAAACGAAAATGAAAAATCCAAAACTGACTCTGTTGGCCGCCATGATCGGCCTGATTTTCCCCTTAACTGCCATGGCTCAAGCATTAAACACGCTCTCGCCGAAAGAGAAAGCAGAAGGATGGGAGCTTCTTTTCGACGGAAAATCCATGGATAAATGGCGCTGCTACAAACTGGATAAAGTCCAGGGATGGGCTATTGAAGATGGTGCTATGGTTGCTCTCGGACTACCTGGTGGTCAGGGTGGTGATGTGATTACCAAAGAAAAATATAAGGACTTTGAATTGTACCTCGAGTGGAAGGTCGCCCAGGGTAGCAATTCGGGCATATTCTTCCATGTGGTAGAAGGCGAAGATTATCCTACCGTTTATATGACAGGTCCTGAATATCAGCTAATTGATGATGTTGGGGCTGAGGGCACCGATCCAAAATATCTATCCGGAGCCAACTATGATGTTCATCGACCCAAGCATGGCCAGGTTAAGACGCTGGACCAATGGAACACGGCCAAAATTGTGGTCAAGGGTGCGCATGTGGAACATTGGCTGAACGACCGTAAAGTGGTTGAATATGAGATGTGGACACCTGAATGGTATGAGCTGAAGAAAAACTCCAAATGGCGTGATGCTGATGGGTATGGCAAATATCCCGAAGGCCACATCGCGCTGCAGGATCATGGTGGAGTAACTAGCTTCAGGAACATCAAGATCAGGAAGTTATAAGTTTTTCTTTATGGCTAATCCGAACGATCGCGAATACACCAACGGCGAAATCACCGTTTATTGGAAGCCGGATCTCTGTATTCATGCCACCATCTGTTTTATCAAGCTCAGGAAAGTGTTTGATCCCTCAAAGCGACCCTGGGTGAACATGAAAGGCGCTAATACACAGGAGATTATTAATGTAGTGGATCAGTGCCCTACCGATGCACTTACGTGGAAATGGAACCGCGATATCGTCGCGGAGAGTTCTTCGGATTCCAATGAAGATACGGCAAAAAGAGAAGAGACGCAGGAACCGGCTGCCGAGATCACCCTCATCGACGGGGGACCGGCCATCATCACTGGAAAAATCAGGCTGATGAACCAGTCGGGGGAACAAATTCCCTCCGGTTCCCGCATCTCTCTCTGCAGATGCGGGAAATCAAAACGTATTCCTTTTTGCGACGGCAGTCACCACGGCGACTATTCCGGCAAATAGATTTCTACGTTGTTGCGATAATCGCCTAACAAGTGTTCGGCGAAATAGTACCACATCATCCGCTCGAAATATTTGCTGTATTTCCCAAATCCGTGACGCTGTCCGGGCATTAACATCAAATCAAACCGTTTGCCGGCAGTAATCAGGGCATCAGCCACACGAATGGAGTTGCCCGGGTGTACATTGTTGTCTATGTCACCGTGGACCAGCAGTAGATGACCTTTCAAATTCTTGGCTAACTCTTGGTTTTTCGGAATTTTCGCTTCGTAACGGATGGTTTTTTCTTCCTCTTTTTTCACGCTATCCTCTTCATACCAAGGCATTCCTTCTTCGATTTTTTCCTTGATCTCTTCCTTTTTGTCTTCTCCATTCTTTTTATTGTTGTCCTTTTTCTTTCTAACCGTTTTAACCACTTCCTTCACTCCGTGATGGGTCTCTCCCCACCAGAGGTTGTAAATATTGTTATCGTGGTTCCCGGCCGAAGAGACAGCAACATCATAGAAATCAGGCATCGTCAGAATGGCTGCTGTTGACATGAATCCACCGCCTGAATGGCCATAGATACCTACCTTGGTGATATCAATGAAATCATATCGATCAGCTAACTGCTCCAGTGCATATTTGTCATCCGGAATTGCGTAATCCCGCAGATTATCATAGCCATAGGTGTGATAGTACTTATCCCGCATCGGGCTACCACCACGGTGACCCATCGAAACGGTTACAAAGCCCAACTGGGCTAACGCCATGTTGTACCGACCGGTTGTGCTCCAGGGTAAAGAGAAAGATTCAACCTGCGGCCCAGGATATACATAGGAAATGATCGGGTATTTTCTCCCCTCCTCCATTTTCAAGGGTTTCCACATAATGCCGTACAGATCCGTAACGCCGTCAACTGCCTTAACCTTAACGCGTTCTGGCATTTGCCAGCCCGTCTCGTACAGACGTCTGAGATCAGTTTCCTCAAGCTTCATAATTAGGCTTCCCTTAACATCCCTCAGCACGGATACGGGAGCCAGATCGGCCCTGCTATACGTATCAACGAAATATTTATTGGTCTCTTTAGCCACGTTGAAGCTGTGTGTGGCGTCTTCGGGGGTCAATAGCTGCATGTCCGAACCATCAAAGTTGACCCGGTAAATCATCGTGAAATAAGGGTCAATACCAGCTTCACGACCAAAGGCTTCGAAATAAAGTACTCGGGCAAGGGTGTCGATACGCATGACGTTCCCACAGACAAAATTTCCTTTGGTCATCTGATTTTTGAGGTTGCCATCACCATCATAAAGGTAAAACTGCCCAAATCCAGTACGTTCCGACCACCAGATCATCTCTTTCCCTTCATTGATCGGATAGAGCCTTGAATAGCTCCAGTTGAAATAGGGCTCATCGGTTTCGGAAAACAGAAGCTTGGTTTCACCTGTTTCAGTATCGGCCAGGCACACCTCTTTTTTTGCACAAGTCCTGTCCTGACGGATGAAAATCATGGCATCAGACCGGTCGCCAAGTAGGTTAATATCAAGTGTTTGATCTTTCCATTTTTCGGTCTGAACTTTCACTCCGGCTTTCTTCTCCACATCGAAAACCCACAATTCAGTTTGCGGCACGTTCTCGTCACCAGGCATGGCATATTTGTACGTCTCCAACTCCGGCCGGTTTTTTAATACATTGATAACCCATAGATCTTTTACCTCCCGGCTGTCGGATCGGGTTACGTAAAATTTCTGATTGTCCTTAAACCAGCCAGCGCGTGCACGAAGCCTTTTCGTGGAGGTGGTATCCGAACCATCAGCTTGGTAGGAATAGTGAAGCTCACCATCTGTAGTCAACTGGTACTCAGTACTGTCCGGGTCGTCAGCCTTCATCAAGAACAGGTTGTGGTTCTTTGCGAACACAATCCACGTAGAATCCTTGTTGTAGTTCATCCACCGGTCATTTTTTGGCTTCTCTTTTTTGATGGTGTCCACCACTTTGATCTCATGATTCTTCAACGTGTATTCAAACTTGAAACTATCGACCTCGAACGTGAAAGATTTGTTGTCTTTCTTAAACTCCAATTTTCTAATGGCAGGTTCGAGCGGATTCAAGATCTTGTGAATCTGCTGATTAACTTCAGAAACCAAGTGATAATTGTCGAACAGCGGCTCTTTGGTTTTCTTTGCCGGATCAACAAGCCAGTAAAACTGGCCGTCACCGGTTTTGTACGAATACCAGAACTGCTCGCTGTCGTTCAGGTAAATAGGTCTGACAGAGGTGCTACCCACCATCTTGCCCAGATTCTCAGCGCTATATCTTTCCGCAGCACGGAAATCGGCCTTCTGACCGAAAGCCACCGCCAACGAAATGCTCAGCGTGAACAAAAAGAGTAACGTCTTTTTCATAAAGTGGATTTTTAAACAATTATTTGTGAACGGAACGAGTAAAAATATAGCGAATCAGCATGAATTACCCGGAATTAACATTTTTTAAGAAGTCGGACTCGATTTCCGGACTCCTGTCAATTGAAGTAGTTGATCAACCGGAGGATATTTGGGATTGATCCGGAATAGCTCTTCTGCTAAGATCCGAGCTTTGGATAAATCCTTTAAATCCAGATAATTCCAAATAAGCAACTCCCTTGCCGGCTCGCTCTCCGAATGTACCTGCAGAAGCTGATAAGCAACGCTGTTTGATGCCTCTAGCTGTCCGGTTTTCCGGTAGCTCCATCCAAGGTATAGGTAGGCGGCTAGGTTGCAGCGTTCTACTTCAATGGCCCGCCGAAGAAGCCGAATGGCTTCATCATGATTGCCAGTTGAGTATGCTGTAATCCCTTTAGTATCAAAATTATAAACACGCTTAACAATGGCACAGACCGGAAAACCATCCACCCGAATCGTGTGAATAGTTCCTGCCGGTGGCCAGCAGTCGCCCTGCAGTTGCGACGGACTTAAATAGGCTGCTGCAAAAATGCCATAATCCCAGTCTTTCATATTCCTCTGATTGAATGGGACATAAACTAATTTTGGCTGGTTTTCCGATCGGAGAAAGAAGGGTTCCAGGGGAAAGCTCGATGCCAGGGTGATCTCCTCATCTGGGTCAGTCCTGAGAATTTCACGCTCGATCCACTTGACAGCTGGGCCGAGGCTATGATAGTAGTAATCAGTTTCATAATGGCCCCATGCTTTTTTGATTCCGCCGGAAAGTTTGTTGAAATAGACGTACTCGACCGGATGATTCCGGAAAATGTGTACCAGCGGACCAGCACAGGCGGTTCCGAAAATGAACCAGGAGAGATATACTATCCACTTCGGGTAATTCTTTCGCCACAGCGCCGACCATCCGGTTGCCGCGATAACAGCTAGCAGCGGGTAAACAAAGAGCAGATGCCGGATTCCTCCGTAGAGGTTCGACCGTTGAACAATCACCCAGAATACCGGAAATAACGCACAGAATAAGATCATGACCCATTGCCATATCCCAATGTTGAGTTGTTTGAAAACCAGCGATTTCGGTCTGATCTGTATCGTTGCCAGTAAAAGGCCCAATAGTATCAGCGCCGGAGTGGTGATCAGAAAATATTTTGGAACATAAAACCAGGGGATGGAGTCGGACCAGAGCATCTCCCCGTCGAAGAGTTGCCTGAGGCTGACATTATAATGCGTCATCCGAGCTAGAGCGTGGATGGTATTGCTGACCGGTTTCAGCCGGGCATAAGGCCAGTCGAGGATGCCTAGCCCCCACCCCAGGACGACAATTCCGATCAGAATAATGCTGATTTTCAGGTAATAGAATTTCCTGTTCTGTTCCGGCTGACTCATCCAGGCCCCGATGCTACCGAAAAAGAGGATGATTGGGAAGAGTAGAAGGCCTCCTGCTCTTACCGATAAGGAGATCGCCGTACCGATAAGCATTCCGCCCACTGCGAGCAGCTTGATTTTCGGAAGCGCACGGATAAAAGCCAGTAAAGAGAAGATGGTCATCAGGTATCCCATGGCAAACGGGATATCCTTCATGTTGTTGAGGGAGTGGCCTAGGAAAGAAGGTGATAACAGGAGCAGGATCACCGTCAGGATCCCGGCCGAATGCCCTGCCAGCAATAGGGCGATTTGTGCGGCGAAGAAAATGGCCATTGCACCAAACAGTGCAATGAGTAGGTGGCGAACCAGGTAAGGATTATCTGATCGGATCCAGCGAGTTATGCGATAAGCCAGATCATCGGCCGACTGCCCATAGTATCGTAAAAAGGTCTCGGGTGTCTGGAGAGCTGATTGGTCGCCTCCCTCGCTGGCAAAATAGTTATACACCATTTCGGCATGTTCATGGTGGACCGGTTCATCCCCCGAAATGCCAGCAGAAAGTGACAGAAGTGGTAGTAATATGAATGGGATAAAGCATACCGGCAAAAAGAGTCTTTTAACGAGATTCCTTTGATATTTTACCGGATTAGACATAGAATTGTTTTACCAGAAACAGGGGCCTTCGCTGGCTCTCCCGATAGATCCGAAAAACATATTCGCCCAGAATTCCCAGAAAGGTAAGCTGAATTGAGCCTAGGAAATAAATACTCAAAAGAGTTGATGACCAGCCAATTATGGCAAATCCTGCAATTTTTGCGATCAGCGTGTAGAGTCCGGCTAGGAAAAAAACCACAATCCCAGTCAAGCCCAAGAACAGGCACAAGCGGACGGGCAGACGGGAGAAGGAAAAGATAGCATCGGAGCTTAGGGAGAGCAAATCCGAGAAGCGCATCTTTGATTTTCCCGAATAGCGTTCATCGCGGGTATATTCGACATGTTCTTGCCGGAACCCGATAAATCGGCGGAGCCCGGGCAGGTAGCGCGTGGATTCGGAAAACTTCAGCAGCGATTCCAGAGCAGGGCGGTTTAAAAGAGAAAAGTTGCCCACATTTTCGATATCCGGGAATCCACTGATGCGTTTGAATGTTTTGTGAAACAGGAACTTTGACCATTTGCCCCGGATCGTTCCAGTTTTGTTGGTGCGTTTACCATACACCACGTCAATGTTGCCGGAAGTTAGTTTGCGGTACATTTCGCCGATGACTTCGGGAGGATCTTGCAGGTCGCCATCCATCATGGCTATATAATTGCCTGAGGCAAAGGTGAGCCCGGCGGTAAAAGCCGCCTGGTGGCCGAAATTCCGGGATAGCTCGATCACCTTAATGCGCGGCTCAGTTTGGCGGATATCGAGGAGCCGTGATAAGGTCTCATCACGGCTCCCGTCATCCACAAAGAGTATTTCAAAATCTGGCGTGATTTCAGCTAAGGCGGCCACCGACCGGCGAACCAGTTCATGAACCAGGTCTGCCTCATTAAATAGCGGTATTACCAGCGATAGCTCAATCATGCTCTTAGGTCATTAGCCAGTGATTTTCATCCACACATTTCCAGCTTGGTCGGATGCAACAGCGGCCTCGATGAATTTCATTCCGCGGACACCATCCTCAATACCCGGGAACTGCCCGGGAACAGTCTGTTCGTAACGAATTGCTTTCGCGGCGCCTTTGTAGAGGTTCCCAAAAGCCTCATAGATTCCTTCCGGGTGGCCCGGAGGCAGCACAAAACTCTCCTGAGCAAACGGGGTGAGATACCCGTAGCCTGGCTTGATAACCTCAAAAGGAGCTCCTTCGTGGAACATTTTCAGCTCGTTGGGATTTTCTTGCTCCCAGTGGAAGCCGCCTTTGGATCCGTATACGCTGATCTGTAAATTGTTCTCTTCTCCCGTTGCAATCTGCGAAGAGCGTATCACACCAGTCAGGCTTTTATCGAACTTGAGTAACACATTCCCATCCAAGTCGAGCGGATTATCAGGTTTCAATCGATTGAGAACGGCCAGTACCTGCTTGACTGTCAGGCCTGTGGTGTATTCGATCAGATTAAAAGCGTGTACGCCGATATCACCCATACAAGAGCTGATCCCGGCCACTTTCGGGTCGAGGCGCCAGACAGCGAGTTTGCCTTCTTCTCCATGAATAATCGGATTAATCCATCCTTGAAGATACTGAGCTTCAACTCTTTGCAGCTCTCCAATCGCTCCGGCTTCGATACGTCTCCTCATTTCTCTGATCATCGGATAGCCGGTGTAGGTATGCGTCAGCGCAAATACCCGATTTTGCTCTATCACAATCTTCTGGAGCTCAATGGCTTCAGCGGAGGTGAGCGTTACGGGTTTTTCGCAGATGACGTGAAACCCATTGAGGAGTAGTTTTTTTGCATGTTCGTAGTGTAGGAAATTGGGGGTGACAATAGTCACTGCCTGAATCCTTTCGTTGGTGGGCATACCAAGCTCACCTTCAATGAACTTGTCGATGTCGGGATAGACGCGGCGGGGATCGATTTCCTCTTCCTCGGCGAACTCTTTCGCCCGTTCGTAATCCACATCAAAAACACCGCCCAGCAACTCATAGGAATTAGCAATTTTTGCGGCTATCCGATGTGCTCCACCGATAAAGGCACCCTTGCCTCCTCCAATCATTCCCCAGCGAATTTTTTTCATAGTTGAACTCATTATTTCGATGATTTGACGAGCTTTTTTCCGTTTGATCGAAGTGAACACAATGGCAAAAATGACGATCAGGATAGCCGGCAGAATAGCAGTGTTGCGGAGAATCTCCTGGCCCGTGAAACCCATATCGGTAAACCATCCGGAAACCGGAAGAAAGAGTGAGGTTGACAGCATCCCGGCTCCTCCGAAGATGGAGAGACCAAGAGCACCGCTTTCAGGGATATTTTCGGATACAAAACCCAGCATGGTTGGCCAGAAGAAGCAGATCCCAACGGCATAAACCGCAGCGGCTACGAAGGTCATGGCTCCGCCACTGACAACACTGAGAAACAGCAGACCTAACATTGAAACAATAGCCGAAAAGAAAAGCATTCCGTTGGTTTTGAGGCGGTTGACAATCGGTCCGGCAAATCCACGACCTACCGCCATGATTCCGTTGATGAACGCCAGCACCAGAATCGGGGCGACACCAGTACCTTCAAGCAGAGAATTGATCCGCTGTCCGGTCGTTAGCTCCGTGGCCGAACTGAGCAGCATACAGAATAGCATGATCAGAAAGAGAGGCTTGACAACGGCTTTCCACATATCTCGATAGGAGACTCCCATCTCCACCCGTTCGGTTTTTGGAAATTTCTGGCCGAACATCAAAACCCCGTAAATCACCAGCGGAATAATCAGGGTAGCAACCAAGAACGGCCAGTCCATTTTAAGAACATCCATCATGAGGTACGCCAGTACACTTCCAATCACGATTCCTCCGGGGAACCATACATGGAATCGATTGAGCATCTTTGTTTTAGCGTTCGGAAAAATCGAAGCAACCAGTGGGTTGCAACCGGCTTCGATGCTGCCATTGCCCACCCCGATAAAAAGGGTGCCGATAAAAAGGGTCCAGAAATCTCTGGCGAAAATGGTCACTACAATTCCAATCAGGTGAAGAAAAAAGGCGATGCGGACAAACCGTTTCATACCAATTAAATCCACTAAGGGGCCTCCAATGAATTGAGCCAGAGTGAATCCCCAGAATGCAGTACCATAAGCCCAGCCAATCTGTTCTTTGTTGAGGCCGAACAGTTCACCGTAAATGGGTTCAAGCCTGGCACGAATGGCAAAAGTCATCGCGGTGGCAATAAGTGCAATGCAGCTCATTAAAAAGAGCCGCTGAGCGTTGATCTGTTTTTCTGTCATTACGATTTTGTTTAGTATGTGATCCTAAAATTAGATAATTTTGGTTGATTCACTTTAAAATTTCAATTCTATGGGACGTCCTGTTACTCTATTCTCCGGCCAATGGGCTGATTTACCGTTTGAAGAACTGTGCAAGAAAGTATCTGGATTTGGCTATGACGGACTAGAGCTGGCCTGCTGGGGTGACCATTTTGAAGTACCCCTGGCTGACCAGGCATACTGCGATGAGCGCAGAAACATCCTCTCGGCTCACGGACTCAACACATGGGCGGTGTCGAACCACCTGGTTGGTCAGGCCGTTTGCGATCGTATCGACTTACGGCACCGGTCAATTCTTCCTGATAGCATTTGGGGAGATGGTGATCCGGAAGGTGTTCGGCAAAGGGCTGCTGCTGAGATGATTAAAACAGGACATGCAGCTAAAAGGCTGGGCGTGGATGTGGTCTGCGGCTTTACCGGAAGTTCTATCTGGCATCTGAACTACTCCTTCCCTGCTGTTCCCAAATCGATGATTGACGATGGCTATGCCGATTTTGCCCGTCGCTGGAAACCCATCCTGGACGAGTATCAGAAACTTGGTATCCGATTTGCCCTCGAAGTGCATCCTACCGAGATCGCTTTTGATACTGCGTCTGCCGAACGAGCTTTGCAAGCCCTTGATTATCACCCGGCATTCGGGTTTAACTATGACCCCAGCCACTTCGGATATCAGGGAGCTGATTATATCGGGTTCATCTATAAGTTCGCCGATAGGATCTTCCATGTTCACATGAAGGACGTCGGCTGGTCGCCCTTCCCCACCGAGGCCGGAGTGTTTGGCGGCCATCTTGAGTTTGGCGACAGGCGCCGCTACTGGGACTTCAGAAGCCTTGGCCGTGGGAATATCGAGTTTGAAGAGATCATCCGCGCCCTCAACCGGATTGGTTACCACGGGCCACTCTCAGTGGAATGGGAAGATAGCGGCATGGACCGCGATCACGGTGCCGCTGAGGCCTGTGAGTATGTTAATTCAATCGACTTTCCACCATCGGATGTGGCGTTCGATGCAGCTTTTGATCGATAAAACCTGTCAGGTCTAAATAAGCCGGTCCAACAACCTCTTGGTCAGCATAATACCTTCATCTTCGGTGAAGTTGCTGCCCTCGTATTCTATGCCAATATAACCCCGGTAGCCCGATTGCCTAACAATTTTTATCATCCGTTCGAAATCGATCGTGGTTTCATTTCCTTCGCTATCGAAGTCGTATGACTTGGCGCTAACTCCTTTGGCAAATGGCATCAGCTCTTTCACACCCTGATAACGGTCGTACTCTTCTTCACCGCTGATCCTGAAATTGCCGAAATCGGGCAGGGTACCTACATTGGAGAGCCCGACATTTTTGATCACGCTACTGAGCCAGGCTCCATCGGAGGAGAAGCCCCCATGGTTTTCAACGATGACATTGATATCCCTGGTTTGAGCATATTCGCCCAGCTTGCGTAACCCCAGGGTAACATTCTCGGCTAGATCTTCACGGCTGCCAGGGCCACCGGCGTTAACCCGGATGGAGTGACATCCCAGGAACTTAGCTGCCTCTACCCATTTCATGTGATTTTCAACAGTCTTTTCGCGCCCTGCTTCAGTATCCTCACCTAGATTTCCTTCCCGGTCAACCATGATGAGCACGTTTGTAACACCATGATAATCAGTAATTCGCTTCAGTTCTCCGAGGTATTTTGGATCTTGCTCAAGGTGGTCAAAAAATACACTGACATACTCCACAGCCGTAATTCCAAAATCACGTTTGGCCTTTACCGGAAACTCCAGGTTATCCAACATGGTGCCGAAAAGGGCTCTGTGAAACGACCATTCGGCTAGTGATATTTTGAACCGCGGTTCTTTGCTACAGGACGAGAGCAGCCCTGGGGCAACCGACAAGCCGGCGACTGCAAGAGCCGAACGGGTCATAAAATCTCTTCTCTTCATGGTACGATCTGTTTATGTGCTTAACGCTATAAAATCTAAAGTCTTCTGATCCATATATTTCTGTATTGTACCGGATTGCCATGATCCTGGAGCAGCAGGGGCAGCTCACCATGAGCTTGGTAGGTTGGTTCTCCGGCATAGACGGTTCCGCCCTGGATCACGAAATGATCCTGAATCAATACGCCATTGTGGAACATCGTGATGGTAGCGGGATCGGTTAGGTTACCTGCTTCATCAAATTTTGGAGCGTGGTAAATAATGTCATACGACTGCCATTTACCTGGTTTTCGTGAGGAGTTAACCAGAGGAGCTGCTTGTTTGTACACGGATCCGGCTTGGCCGTTCCCATAGGTTTCGTTTTCGTATGAGTCAAGAATTTGGACCTCATAAAGTGACTGCATATACACGCCACTGTTACCTCTCCCCTGCCCCTCACTCTCCACGCGGCGCGGGGAGCGGAATTCGATGTGTAGCTGGCAATCGCCAAATGATTCTTTGGTACGGATATCTCCGGTTCCATTGACAATCATGCGGCGACAACGGGTTTTCCACTGAGGATCACCCTCGCGCCCTTCCCAGTTGGCCAGATCGCGCCCTCTATAAAAGAGTACAATAGCATCAGAAGGTGGTTTCTGGTTTTTCCCGGGAGTGACAACAGGGGGTTTAAACGACCAATCTTCGGTCAGGGCCGGGTCCTGTGCAAAAGCAGACCCGAGTGGTAGTAGCAATGCAGATAGAACTGCTATCAGTAGGTTACGCATAAAAGAAATGTTTTTTAAAGACACTAAATTTCTGCCAACTCCCAGGGCTTCCGATATTCCGGTTTTAGCAAATGGTTGGCTTCTTGTTCATTGAACAGGGAAGAATCATTGTTCCAATGTAATTCTAGGCCTGTCCGATAGGCGATGTTGCCCATATGTGCAACACGTGCCGCATCGCGGCCAACCTGAATGTTGGCGGCGGTATTCTGGTTTCTTGATTTGATGGCATCCAGAAAATCACGGATGTGCAAATCAAGATCATTTCCGGCATTGACTTTCCGCGGTACAGGGTCGATAATCGTTACTCCTTCAGTCTTGGCCGGATATACTTCCCAAAAGCTTCGATTGGCGCGGATGATGCCGTTTTCGCCATGGAAAGTCAAACCGTGATCAAAGCCAAACGATGTTTTTTGAAGGCCAAAATTATTTTCCCAAGTGATCTCTATCGGACCAAAGTTGTAGTTAACTTTCAGCAAATCAGGGGTTTCCATGGCATCATTGGGGAAAACGAGTTTACCCCCCGTTGCTGAAATGGTGCTGGGATGTTTGACATTAAGAGCCCACATAGCCATATCGAGAAGATGCACGCCCCAGTCGGTCATTTTGCCTCCGGCATAATCCCAAAACCATCTGAAATTATAGTGAAAGCGGTTCTGGTTAAACGGCCTTTGCTGTGCCGGGCCGAGCCACAAATCATAGTCAACTCCGGCCGGAACCGGACCATCGGGAACCACCGGTACTTCATTGCCTCCATAGCGCCAGACATCAACTTTTGATATTGGGCCGAAAGAGCCTGACTGGATATAATCGACCAGCTCTTTCCAGTGTAATCCGCTACGTTGCCATTGGCCGCACTGAATCACTGAATGATAACGTTCGGCAGCTTTAGCCATCTGATCAGCCTCAAAAATGGAGTTGGCAACGGGTTTCTCAACATACACATCTTTGCCCGCCTGGCAGGCCATGATGGTGATCAGAGCGTGCCAGTGGTCAGGGGTTGCTACAATGACTGCATCAATATCCCGTCGCTGGAGAACCTCCCGAAAATCGTGATACAGATCGGGTTTTGGAATGGGGATCTCCTTTTCGTAGGCATACTTTTGGATCTCAGCGTTGCGTGATTCGAGGATATTCTGATCGATATCGCACAGCGCAACGAGGTCCACATCAGGTTGCCGAATAAATCCGCAGATATTGGTATAGCCCATGTTCCGGCATCCGATCAGGGCAACGCCAATACGGTCGTTTGCTCCCGCCCGTTTGCAGGAGGAGAGCCCCAGGCTGGCCGGGATTAACCCAGCCAGCCCGGCAGCTGCCACCAAATAGAGGCCGTCTCCGAGAAACTGTCTCCGGCTCTGTCCCATAGTTAGAACTTAGGTAACTGATACGGTGCCCTGTATTCGGGCTTGATCATGGCCGTAGCTTCGGGATCGTTTTTGAATTCTTCTTTTTCGGCATCCCAATATATTTTCCGACCGGTTTTCAGGGCGATATTGCCCATGTGAGCCATAGAGGCTACTGCTCGTCCGATCGTGGGATTAGCATTGGTGTTGCGGTCGTTAGCCTTTACACAGTCGATGAAATTCTTCACGTTGAGATCAAGACCCTGGCCAGTTCCTTTAACTCGGGGCATCTCCGGTACCAGCGGACCATCCTGGTTGCTTTCGGGAACCACTTCCCAACCGTTCCGGTCGATGACTAAAGTCCCGTTATTGCCGATAAAGGATAGGCCATGATCCCTTCTCCAATCACCGTTTCCAATACCCATGGCATGATCCCAAATCACGTTGAAATCATCGTATTCGTATATTACTTGTTGAGTATCAGGCGTTTCAATAGGGCTTTCGAGAAAAGCCAGTTTTCCACCGGAACTCATGGCTGAGTTAGGCAGATCGGCATTCATTCCACCCAGTGCCATGTCTAGAAGGTGTACCCCCCAGTCGGTCATCAAGCCGCCGGCATAATCCCAGAACCAACGGAAATTGAAATGGAAACGGTTTCTGTTAAACGGACGCTCTCTGGCTGGTCCAAGCCAGGCATTGTAATCTACGCCATCGGGAACCGGTTCGTCAGCAACAGGTCCTGGAGGTACCAGCCAATATTCATAACACCATACCTTGACGGTACGCACTTTCCCAAGCTGGCCCGACTGGATAAAGGCGAAGGCATCCTGCCAGTGCGGATCGCTCCGTTGCCACTGCCCAAGCTGTACTACCCGCGTGTATTTTTTTGCGGCTTTTTCCATCTGGAAAGCTTCGTAGATGCTGTTGGCCATAGGTTTTTCAACATAAACATGCTTGCCTGCATCGCAAGCATCGATCATCATCAGGGTGTGCCAATGGTCGGGGGTGCCAATGATTACGGCATCCAGGTCTTTCATTTCGAGCATTTTACGATAGTCGGAGAACATTTCCGGCTTTTTGCCCTGCTTTTCTTCAATTTCAACGATCCGCCGGTTCAAAACTCCCTGATCCACGTCGCAAATAGCAGCACACTCCACATTTGGTTGACGAAGGAAAGCGTTAAGGTCCGACATACCCATCCCATTCAAACCGATGGTACCGATAACCAGTTTATTACTTGCCTTATTGGCACAACTGACAATTCCCGGTACCATGGATACTGCTGCAACAGCTGCTGCCGCTGTTGCACTTGTTTTTACAAATTCTCTTCTGGAAGCCATTTTATTTTATAATTAACAGATGATTAGTTAGAGTAATTGTCTGATATTCTTTCGATTGCAAACCTTGCCATGGCTTGGGTTGCTTCTGATTTCTCCAGTTTCTTGAGTGTCGGCAGCGCGGCTTCGGTGCCGAAAAGGCTTAGCTCCTTGCAAATGTAATTTTTTGCGTCAACGGATCCACTGCTTTTCAGGAAGCGGATCAGCTGTTTTTCAACAGAAGCCAGCTGCTCGGCATCGGCAGCTGCTGCCCTGAGGTGATTGGTCAGGTCCTGAAGATCGCTGCGGGAATCACCGGGCTGGTAGTGTTGGAGATTCGCCAGAAGCTCGTCGAGTGTAAGCGGTCTGAATTTTGGCCATTTGCTTTCGGTATTAAACTGAGGGAAATCGACGGGGATCTCCTGGGTAACTTCGCCGGTAGCGGCCCATTCTGCTCCGCGCTGGAGGGTCACGATAAACCCAACACACTCCATGGCCGGATGGGCACTGTCGCCCAAAGCATGGCCAAGGACGGTGTGAAATATTCTACCCTGTCCGTACTGAATAGTCATCAGAACCGGTTCGTGCTCCGCAGTGCCTCCTTTGGCTGAGTCAGCCCAGGCAGTAGCCAGCACGGTCAGGTTTTCGGCGGGACCCCGGAGTTCGGAATAGAGCTCGTCCTGTGCGTGAAGCCAGGCTTCGGGTAATCCTTTCATGATTGGATGTTCAGGCTCGCGAGTCGTAACCCGGAAAGCATGTTGTGCTCCATGTGATCCTCCTCGTCCGCGAGTGGAATCTTTGACGATCTCACCATCGCGCCACCGAACGTATGGACCATCAGCCTCGTTCCGGTCGCCCCAACCCCCCAGTCCAATCATCTCGTTGTACTCCTTCCAGTTACGGAAGGCATTGTCGGCTGCATGATACACGACCACCCCACCTCCTCCGGAAACATATTCCTCAAAGGCTGTGCATGTTTCAGCAGACCATTCATCACCGTTGTAGTCGAGTACAACCAGATGATAATCCGCAAAGGCCGGACTGAAGTCCGACATATCCTCCCCCTGTGCCGGGCTCTGGGCAATGTCAGCCGTGAATAACCCGCTGTTTTCCAGAATCTGCTTGAGTATTGGGGATGAACTTTGCCAGTTATGGTTGTTTTGACCTGTGATAATCAGGGCTTTATAGGGTGCATTGA
>JAAYIP010000144.1 GCA_012523435.1 Bacteroidales bacterium
AAGCCAAGGAGATTCTATCCAAAGCAGGCTTTATCAAATAAACAACCAGAGGACAGACCCCATGCGCGCACGGGGTCTGTCCTCTGGGGGGTATGGGCGCACGGGGTCTGTCCCCGTGGTGGCACTAGATAAAAAGAGAGCTTCTGATTCTTACGACTCAGAGGCTCTCTTTTTGGGGACAGACCCCCTTGTTTGGCTTATGGGTTAGAACAAAGGCACCACTGCGCCTTCGTAGGTGCTCTCGATATAGGCCTTGACTTCAGGCGACAAAAGGGCTTTCGCCAACGCTTTTAAATCTTCCCTATCTTCATCACCGGCCTTAACGGCAAGGATGTTGGTATAGTATCTTTGAATAGTTTCGGAAGAGGAATCCTCAGAGGCTAATGCATCAGTACCCACCTTGAGGCCTGCATCGATGGCATAGTTGCCATTGATGACTGCTATATCCAAATCCGGGAGGGAGCGTGCCAGTTGGGCAGCCTCCAGTTCAATAACGTCAAAGTTTCTAGGGTTATCTACGATATCGTTGATTGTAGCATTAAGTCCGATATTTTCCTTCAATGTGAAGAAACCTTGTTCTTCTAAGAGCAGCAAAGCCCTTGCTTCATTAGTCGTGTCGTTGGGAATGCCTATCTTAGCACCATCTTCCAGTGCGTCAAGAGATGCGGTTCTGCCGGCATAAATAGCGAAGGGCTCATAGTGAACCTCAGCTAGGGCAACAAGATCCGTTCCGTGTTCCTCATTGAAGCTGCCCATATAGAGTATATGCTGGAAGTAGTTAGCGTCTATATCGCCGCTGTCCAAAGCCAAATTTGGCTGAACATAGTCCACAAACTCCGGAATCACAAGGTCATAGCCTTCCTCTACCAAGAGTTCCCTGACGACGGCTAAAATCTCAGCGTGAGGTGTCGGACTTGCTCCGATAACGATCTTCTGCAGCTCTGCACCGGGTTCATCACCGGGTTCTTCTGTTTCACCGGACCCGCAAGCTGCAAAAAGTGAAAGTGCAAGCAAAGCGATCAGCAAAAATGATACTATTTTTTTCATATTCTTCTCCTCCAATTTAATTTATAACAAGTAGATTCTATCTTTACTTTACTGTTTAACTTATCCTCTTATCTCCAATCTTAGCCAGCCTCATTCCAACTTCTTGAAATATCTGAACGATGATGACCAATACCGCAACAGTGATTATCATAATGTCATCCTGGTAACGGTAATAACCGTAACGGATGGCAATGTCGCCCAGCCCGCCACCTCCCACAAAGCCGGCCATGGCCGAGTAGCTCAGGATGGTAGTGACGGCTATGGCAGACCCTACGATGAGCGAAGGCTTGGCCTCCGGCAGCATCACCTTGTAGATTACCTTGGTCATAGAAGCACCCATGCATTGAGCCGCTTCAATTATTCCTCTGTCTACCTCCTTGAGGGAAGATTCCACCAGCCTGGCTACAAAAGGCGCAGATGCGATGACCAACGGGACCACAGTAGCTGTGGAACCGATGGAAGTGCCCACGAGGAGTCTTGTAAAGGGAATCAGAGCCACCAGCAGGATCAGAAAAGGTACAGATCTCAGCAAGTTGACAAGGATGCCCAAAGCAGTGTTCATTCTACGAATAAAGGGGTTTTCGCTGCCTTCAGATACGACTAATGCAACACCTACGGGCAAGCCTATTATGTAGGCAACGGCGGTGGACGCCAGGGTCATATATAGTGTTTCCAGCAAACCAAATCCGATCATTCTGATTACTTCACTGCTAAACACTTTCTTCCACCTCCTTTACGATAATGTCCTGGGTGCGAAGATAGGCCAGGACCCGATTGGATAAGATTTCATCTTCGGGAAGCTGAATGATCATCTGACCAAAGGCTTTCCCATCTATATTTTTAGTATCGGCAAACATGATGTTCACCGGTGCCTTGCATTCTAAAATCGTCTTTGCTAAAACAGGTTCAAAGGAGGAGTTTCCGTCAAATGTGATCTGAACCAGGCGGTTGCCCATAACCCGATCCGGCCTGTCTCCTCCCGGGGAAGCGAAGCTCTTGGCAATCTGCGTCTTGGGGTTGGTAAAGATGTCGATGACATTTCCCATCTCTACAATCCGGCTCTCATCGATAATGGCAATCCTTTGGCAGATTTCCTCAATGACGCTCATCTCATGGGTTATGACTACGATGGTAAGCCCCATCTCCTTGTTGATCTGCTTCA
>JAAYIP010000145.1 GCA_012523435.1 Bacteroidales bacterium
AATTCCTACCGTACAGCTATGGAAGCAATCTGATCGAATCAGTGATTATTAACGGCAACTATATCAATTCCTTATGAAACTATCTAATCAATCCAGACTGATCGAGTGTGTGCCCAACTTCAGTGAGGGTAACAATATGGAGGTGATTCGCCAGATAACCCATGAGATTGAATCTGTTTCTGGTGTCAGGCTCTTGGATGTAGATCCCGGGAAAGCCACTAACCGGACGGTTGTAACGTTTGTTGGGGCGCCCGAAGAGGTGATGGAAGCAGCATTCAGGGCAATTCGAAAAGCATCGGAGATCATTGACATGAGTCAGCACCGAGGGGAGCATCCCCGTTTTGGGGCAACAGATGTGTGTCCATTTGTTCCGGTATCGGGCGTGACCATGGACGAGGCAGCCGAATATGCCCGTCAGCTGGCCAAACGGGTCGGTGACGAAATTCAAATCCCGGTTTACTGTTATGAATACGCTGCCTTTGAGGAGAGAAGGCGCAATCTGGCGAATGTACGAAGTGGTGAGTATGAAGGACTTCCAAAAAAGCTGAGCAGTCCTGAATGGAAACCTGATTTTGGCCCCGCCACGTTTGTTCCCCATACCGGGGCCATTGCCATTGGAGCCCGTAATTTCCTGGTCGCTTATAATATCAACCTGAATACCACCTCTGTGCGAAGAGCCAATTCTATAGCGTTTGATATTCGCGAAGCCGGTCGGGTAGTCAGGGAGGGTGATCCTATCACCGGACCGATTGTCAAGGGGGAGGATGGAGAGCCTTTGCGCATTCCGGGGACGTTAAAAAAGACAAAAGCTATTGGGTGGTTTATTGAGGAGTATGGGATTGCCCAGATATCCATTAACCTAACCGACATCACAGTGACCCCGATTCATGTCGCCTTTGAAGAGGCCTCGAAAAAAGCAGCCGAACGGGGTATGCGGGTTACGGGTTCGGAGTTGGTTGGACTGGTTCCGCTGGAAGCCTTGCTGGCCGCCGGTCGGTTCTACCTCAAAAAACAGAAAAGATCGGTCGGAATCCCTGAGCGGGAAATCATCAAGATTGCCGTTAAATCGTTGGGACTAGATGATTTAAAACCTTTTAACCCGGAGGAAAAGATCATCGAGTACATCCTGGCTTCAGCACAAAAGAAAGCATTAACCGGACTAACCCTATCCGCTTTTGTTGATGAAACCGCCAGTGAATCCCCGGCACCGGGAGGAGGATCGGTAGCCGCCTATCTGGGTGCGCTAGGTGCCGCCCTGGGAACGATGGTGGCAAATCTTTCGGCACACAAAAGGGGTTGGGATGAGCGGTGGGAGATCTTCTCTGACTGGGCTGAAAAGGGAATGCAATATGTTAATTCACTGACTGCCTTAGTTGATGAGGACACCCGGGCTTTCAACAGGGTGATGGATGCCTTTGGGCTCCCCAAGGGCAATGAAAAGGAGAAAGCCGCCAGAAAACAGGCAATCCAAGCAGCTACCCAATACGCTACCGAAGTTCCACTAAAGGTGATGGAACTGGCTTATGGCTCTTTTGATGTGATCGAAGCGATGGCCAAAACTGGCAATCCAAATTCAATTTCCGATGCGGGCGTTGGAGCTTTGGCCGCTCGGGCAGCCGTTGTTGGGGCTTATCTAAATGTGCGCATAAATGCCCGTGACCTTGATGATCGAACGGTTGCCAATCGCATTATTCAGCGCGCTGAGGAGCTGGTTGAGCACGCAAACCAACGCGAAAAGGAGGTTTTAAAACAGGTTTACGAAAAATTATAACGTATTTATTTAAAAGATAATCAGGATTTTAACGCGTTTTTTGCAAATTTTTACGCAGATATTTGCACAAACCACTCGATTATTAAATAGAATGACTATCTTTGGCCATGAAATCTGGTGAAAGCCAGTATGAGCGAAGAGATTTCTTCTAAAACTAATACCTGTTTCGAAGTACAATTCGCTAACTCTAAAACCTAAAGAAAGCCCCGGCCCCGGGGCTTTTACGTTTTAGAGCCATCATCCCGGAAAAAACTGGTAATTAATAAGCATACAGGGATTTAAATAATTTCCATTCAATAAAGTGCCCCTGTTCGTTGGTTCGCTCCAACCAGAAATCAGTATATGACAATCGGTTAATCTTCCAGTGCTCGGAAACAGAGTCCATGACAATCCGGTCGTAGATAGTCAGCTGGAAGGAATCCTTATCAGCAATGAAGGCCCACCGCCCCATGCGTGGATTATCCGGGGTGGGCGCTGTGGCTGCAAGATTCGTGTACCACAGGAACAAATTCTCCTCTTCTTCCCGAGTGAAAACAAAGTCAATCCGCTGAGAATAAAACCGTTCAGTAGAATCAGCCCCATCAACATACACCCGGCTGAAGGTCCACTTACCACCCACTCGTGCCCCTTTGGAATAGAGGCTCAGAAACGGGCCATCATCATACTTGGAGCAGGCCGTCAAAACCGACAGAATGGCAACCAGTAGCATGACAGGAATCCGGGTTCGGGTAAAGGATGCTTCCATGCTCAAATTTACAATTTATCCAGCATCGGAATATCACTCCCCCTTAGGGATATTTGTGTAACTTCGAAGTTAAATTCAAATCCAATGGATAAGGGAATTTGCCCCGTTACGTTATTACCCATCAGATCCGAACCATCTCATCAGTCGGAGATGACTAGTGTATTGTTATTCGGTGAGTTATTTGAAGTTACAGAGACTCGCGAGAACTGGCTTTACATCAAGTGTGAATGGGACGACTTTCGGGGTTGGGTGGAGGAATCTGGGATTCTATTGGTTACTCCAGCTTTTTTCAGGGAAGCTTGCGACATGAATGTTATTGCCCGGGAGCATCACCTGGCCTTTGAATACTCAAAACCGGAACACCCTTACAGAATTCTACCTGGCAGCAGCCTTCCCTTCTATCGGCCAGATAATCAGTCCTTTTCAATCGGTCAAAAAACCCTAAAGCTTGATTCCCAGCCCGTAATGCCAATCAATGGACTAACAGCAGAAGATGCAACTAAAGCAGCTTTGATGTTCATGCATACCCCTTATGTCTGGGGAGGACGTTCACTGTTTGGGATAGACGCCGGTGGCTTTATTCAGGTTATTTTGAAAATATGCCGCATTCGGGTTAGTCGTAACCTCAAAGACCAGGTCAATGCTGGAACATCTGTCCACTTTTTAGATGAAGCAAAGCCAGGCAACCTGCTTTTTTTCGGAGAGGAGAATGAAGGAATCAGCCATGCAGGAATTCTGATGGGTCCCGGCCAGGTTATTCATCCGTATGGGAAAGTAAGAATCGACCGGATCGACCATCATGGGATCTACAATGAGAATCGGTTGACCTATACTCATCATCTGCGAACCATCATTAGCATACCCGCTCTATCGCTACAAGGTGTTAAAGAATAGTTAATCCCAGAAGCACCCCGGTTTAATTGCTATTTTTGCGATTCGATCTGAATCCTAATTCTTTTTAAAATTCTTCGGGATGAAAATATCGCTCTTGCCTCTGTTCATCATGGTTATTATTTTGAGTTCCTGTGGTAATAAAAACCGTCAAACTGACCCCGCCACCACCATTAATCTGGACAATCTTGAAGAAGAAGCTCCAGCACTAGTTGACAAGCTGGTCGAGATTGAGGGAACAGTTATTCATGTCTGTCGCGAAAGCGGAAAACGCTTTTTTCTTGGCGAAAGCCAGTTTAAAGTTCTGGCATCATCAAATATAGGCCGCTTCAATGTAGGTCTTGAAGGCTCAGACGTAAAAGTTACCGGCTATCTCCGAGAAGAACGAATCACCGAACAGTACCTCAATAGTTGGGAGGAGGAGCTTCAATCGGATGCCCTGATACCAGTCAAGGAAGCTGTACACACCTATGAAGGGGAGCTAACAGGCGAGCCAGAGTCAGCAACCTCAACCCAGTTGAAACAGATCCAAACATACCGAGAGCGCATTGCCGAAAGCGGTAAAAACTATCTCTCCTTCTATTCTATGGAGATCGTCTCCCTCTCTGAAATCAAGTAACCAACCCATTCATACGGATAATCCGGTCAGGCCGGACCAAAAACTTAATGCACCAATGAAACTGCGCAAACTCAACAACATTCTACACCGCGATCTGGGGTACCTATTTTTCGGGATGAGCATTATCTACGCCCTCAGTGGCATAGCCCTGAATCACATCCGCGACTGGAACCCTAATTATATCATCGATGAGTATGACGTAACCTTACACGATCGAGTAACTCCAGAGCAGGTCGACAAAGAGTGGATCGTGTCTCTCTTGAGTGATTTGGACATGAAAAAGGAGTATAAGCAACACTATTTTTCCTCCTCTGATGTTCTGAAGGTATTCTTGTATCATGGTAATCTAGAGCTTAACCTCTCGACAGGTACCGGTGTGATGGAAACTATCCACAAAAGGCCTCTGTTCTACCAGGTTAACCTGCTGCACTACAATCCGGGTGAAGTATGGAAATGGTTCTCCGATATCTTCTGTGCAGCCTGGATTATCATTGCCATTTCAGGACTGTTCATGATCAGATCGGGCAAAAACAGCATCAAAGGATGGCGCGGAATCACCTACACCATCCTTGGAATTGCAGTTCCGCTAGCTATCTTTCTTCTTTATATCTAGGCTATTACTACCACTCTTCGGGTAGATTATTGTCGAGGCACTTATTGTAAAAGCCCATCACCCGCTCACTCATTCCCATGCTGGAGAAACCACCATCATGGAAAAGGTTTTGCATGGTAACCTTACGCGTGAGATCGGAAAACAGGGTGATGCAGTAATCAGCACACTCCTCAGCGGAGGCATTTCCCAAAGGAGACATCCTGTTTGAATAATCATACAATCCATCAAAGCCCCTCACCCCACCACCAGCGGTAGTAAAGGTTGGCGACTGTGATACTGTATTGATTCTCACTTTTTTAGACCTGCCATAGATGTAGCCGAAACTTCGGGTGATGCTCTCAAGCAATGACTTAGCCTCAGCCATATCATTGTACCCGTAAAAAGTCCGCTGCGCAGCAATATACGATAGCGCTACCACCGATCCGTAATCGGCAATGGCATCCAACTTTTTGGCTGTCTGCAGCAACTTATGGAAAGAGAGTGCCGAAATATCTAGGGTTTGTTGAAAGTAGTGATAATCCAGATCGTCATAGGATCGCTTTTTTCTCACGTTTGGTGACATTCCGATGGAATGAAGGATAAAGTCGATCTTACCTCCAAGAATCTCCTGGGCCTCCTTCAGCAGCAGTTCCAGATCCTCTACTTTGGTAGCATCAGCGGCAACCACCCGGCTGCCAGTTTGCTGAGCAAGGGTGTCGATTTCACCCAGGCGCAAGGCATAAGGAGCATTCGTTAAAACAATTTTTGCTCCCTCCTCATGGGCCTTCTCGGCCACCTTCCAGGCGATAGATTTATTATTCAGGGCTCCGAAGATAATCCCCTTCTTTCCTTCCAGTAAATGATGTGCCATAGAATGAATGGTTTATTGTTTAGTAACAATCAGGTAAAAAAAAAGTTAATTAATCCGGTTTAGGATCGTGGTTGAGTGCCATGGGAGGCCTCCAAAAGAACCCTCGCATTTTGAATCGCCTCATCTGTCAGATTCTCTCCGGAGAGCATCTTGGCCAACTCGATCACTCGCTCCTGTTCGTTTAAGAGGCGCATCCCGGTATTTGAACTCTGATCATCATCATACTTGTACACCAGGTAATGATGATCACCCTTAGAAGCCACCTGCGGTAAGTGAGTGATGTTCAAGACCTGTCGACCCTGGGCAATCTTGGCGATCTGAGTTCCTAGCTTGTCGGCAATCTCACCCGAAACGCCAGAGTCGATCTCATCAAAAATGACGGTTGGAATATCGAGGGAGTCGCTGATTAAATACTTGATAGCCAACATCAGACGGCTGATTTCACCTCCGGAAGCTACTTTTGAGATTTCCTCCGGAGGCTGATTCTTGTTGGCAGTAAAGAAGAACCTTACCTCATCAGATCCGTCCGGACCAAAAGTCTCTCGCGTCTCTATGCGGATTTCAAACCGACCGTGAGGCATGCCAAGCCCATGCAGCAAAGCCGTCACTTGGGATTCAAAATCCCTAACTACCTCCTTGCGTGCTTTTGTCAACTTACCAGCCCAACTGATTAACCAGTCTGACTCGCGCTTTTTCGTGGCCACCAACCCTGTCAGTCGATCATCCGTGGTTACGATCCTATCAAGCCTGGTTTGGAACTCCTCCTGCAAGCGAATCAGATCAGTCACGGTTTCAACCTGATGTTTCTTCTGAAGAGAAAAGATCAAATCGATCCGTTCTGAGAGCTGATTCAAGCGTTCAGGGTTTGGCTCCAGTCGATCTAGTAAGTAACTGATATCCTGCCTGATATCATCCAACTCAATGGAAGTAGCCTGTAGTCGATCCAACGGTTGTTGAACCTCTCGGTAAAAACCAGCAATGGCCTCAATTTCTGATGTTAGCAGCTTTAATCGACTAATGATAGCTTCATCGGCATCATGTAAAACTGACACGGCCATCGCAAGTCGCGACTGGATTTCGTTGATATGTTCAAGCTTTTCCTGCTCTTCAAGTATCGGTTCCAGCTCTCCCTCCACCAATCGAGCCTGATCCAGCTGATCAAACTGAAACTGCAGATAATCTTGATCTGCTCTGGCCTTGCTCAATTCTGCCGAGATCTGGGTAATCTCATTTTCCAGCTTACGATACTCACGAAAGTGGGCTTGATAGTCTCCAACAAGTGGTTTAATCCGGGCAAATGAATCCAGCACATGGAGGGCATAACCCGGATCGTTCAGCAAGAGGTTCTGGTGCTGGGAGTGTATATCCACCAATCGCGAACCAATTTCGCGTAAAACACTAAGATTCACTGGGGTATCATTGACAAAAGCTCGTGATTTTCCTTGTGGCGTAACCTCTCTTCGAAGAATGATAGAGGCATCATAATCCAGGTCGTGCTGGTCGAATAGATTTTTTAGGGTCGTATCATCCGATAAAAAGATGCCCTCCACCAGGCACTTTTCACGATGATCGCGAAGAACCGAGGTATCTGCACGGTTGCCTAGTATGAGTGAGAGAGCTCCCAACAGGATTGACTTTCCTGCTCCTGTCTCCCCGGTAATCATGTTCAACCCTCCGTTGAAAGGGACCTCCAACTCTTGGATCAAAGCATAATTCCTGACAAGCAACGATTCAAGCATCTTTTATCTTGTCTTTTTGGTAATAACCGGAAATCAGTTTCCTGATTTAATAATTCGATCCCATTTTGCCGTGTTTGCCGGGTCGATCTCTTTGAGGACGGTAACCACTCTGTTACGTTCATCCGGAAAAGACTGGGAGTAGATATTGAGGATCTCGTCCGACTTGGCGGTAAAGAAGACCTGAAAAATCATAGCCGTGGGATTCTCCCGGTAGGCAGGCTGTAGTTCGGTGATGGCCTCTGTAATTTCTGACCTGCTCTCATCCGGTCGCTCCGACATACGGTCGAGTCCCAGACGATGATAGCGATACAGACATGATCTCATAGACCGGTAGCGATCATTCATCAGGTTCTCTACCAGCCAGTAACGATTCCTGGTATTCTCAAAAGCACGCCAGCCCGACTCCTGGGCATTTTGCGCATTGGTCACGATTGCTTCTGCCCGCTGGAAAAACAGGGTACCACCTTCGGGAGAGAACGAATCATAATCTAGTCCTAGGATGATATTCACATAAAAAGCCACAATGGAAACCAGGTTTGAGGTGAACATATTTTCATTCAGGATCATAGGCTCAAACTCATTGAATTTGAATCTGATATCATTATCCCTATGGTTAAACATAATGGTTGTGAGGGATGTATTAAACACCGGTCGGCTACTTTGAATCTGGAGGTTTCCCTGGAATTCATCATCCGAGATCCGTTCAGTAATGTTGAACATCAGCTGGCACTGAATCCTCTCCTGTTCTTTATAGATATGGTCGGTCCAGTTTCGGGTATTGACAAACTCATAAATAGCCTTCCGCATACTCTCATACACTTCTCTGTTGGATCCTTGCACCTGCGGTGAAATGACGCTGACATTGCAGTTCAATTCCTGGGCCAGCAGACTGGACGCAAAAAGGGCGGTTGACAAAATGATAATAGCTCTACGCATGTGAGACTCCCCTGATAAGATGATACACTTCCTCCACAATATCTTCGGCCACCAGTTCTTTGGATTTTAACTGAAAATCGGCTCGTTTATTGCCCTTACCGAAAATGGTTACCCGGTTCGTGTCGGTTCTAAAACCGGCACCCGGCTCTGTCAAATTGTTCAGAACGATCAGGTCGAGGTTTTTTGTCAGCAGTTTTTTTTGAGCATTTTCCTCTGCATGATCGGTTTCAAGGGCGAACCCTACTACGATCTGATCGTTTCTTTTTGTTCGCCCGATCTCTGCAGCGATTTCCAATGTAGCTTTGAGCTGCAGGGTAAACCCTGTTACCTTTCGCTTAATCTTCTGATCTTCAGGCTCTACAGGGGTATAATCAGCTACTGCAGCAGTCATAACGGCAATATCAACATCCTGAAAACGGGTGGTAACAGCCTGGTACATTTCGGCGGCAGTGGTTACTGGGACCAAGTTGATTCGTGGGTGGGCGAGGTACAGGGCTGTTGGTCCGGATATCAAATCGACGATTGCTCCCTGTTGAGCGAAAGCTCGGGCCAGAGCGTATCCCATTTTCCCGGATGAATGGTTACCGATAAACCGGACCGGGTCAATCTTTTCGTAGGTTGGACCGGCGGTGATCAGGACACGTTGTCCATCAAACCGGCTTTTTTTTTTAAAGAAATCGTTCAGCCAATCGACGATAACCTGGGGCTCCTCCATTCTGCCTTTTCCCTCCAGTCCGCTGGCCAGCTCTCCGGTGCCAGGTTCAATGATATGGACACCTCTCGATTCCAGGAGCTTGATATTATCGCGAGTGGCCGGATGGGCATACATATCCAAGTCCATGGCTGGTGCCAAAGCAACGGGGCAACGGGAAGATAAGTATGTGGTCAGCAGCAGATTATCGGCGATCCCATGTGCCATCTTTGCCATCGTATTGGCTGTAGCAGGAGCGATGAGTAGCATATCGGCCCAGAGGCCCAGATCTACATGGGAGTTCCAAGCTCCATCATCATGATGGAAAAAGTCGGACAGGACTCTGTTGCCTGAAAGGGTTGCCATGGTCACTGGTGTGATGAATTCCATGGCTAGTGGTGTCATGATCACTTTTACCTCTGCTCCCTCACGGATCAGTAGGCGGGTTAGGAAAGCTGCTTTATAAGCTGCGATGCTTCCGGTAATTCCTACTATGATCTTTTTCCCCTTGAGCATCGGCAACCCAAATTATAGAGCTGTTGGTTCCGAATCCTGCGGATCATCGGGAGTTCTGAAGTAGATTTTCCCTTCCAGAAACTCCTGGGTAGCGATCAGGGTAGGTTTAGGCAAACGCTCGTAGAATTTGGAGATCTCA
The DNA here is from genome assembly GCA_012523435.1 of Bacteroidales bacterium. Lineage (GTDB taxonomy): Bacteria > Bacteroidota > Bacteroidia > Bacteroidales > UBA12481 > UBA12481. The sequence goes on from JAAYIP010000145.1 coordinate 9,511, forward strand.
ATCTGCTCGCGATTTTCGAAAACCTCCTCCAGATTATCCGTGAAGGTCGCAAACTCTTCCAGTTTGGAGTTCAGCTCCTGTTTGATCGCAACACTGATCTGATTAGCACGCTTACCAAGAATGGCGGCACTCAGGTACAGGTTCCCGGTAGGGGCATCAATCTCTTCCAGATTCCGGGTAATCGTGGTAAGAGAGGCATTGCTTTTTTTATAATCGATCATACTGACAATGATATTGTTACTAATTTATAAAAACTTCTGAGCATTCTGTTGAATCCGTTCTACCTCTTTGACGTAGGAAGACTCCGGAAAAGCCTCCTTGAATACCTGGCAGGCTTCAATGGTAGCAGTAAAGCGCTCTTTAATCTTCTCCAACACTGAATTCCTCGCGAGTTCGTATGAAGATTTCACAATCAGGTAGAGCAACTCTTCACGATAGCGTGTTCCGGGATACTCCTTCAGGCTGTTTTGGAGAGCCGTAATGGCCGCTTTATATTCTCCTAGTTTGTAATAGAGGCTGGCGCTTTCGAAGGATTTCTTAACCAACTTATCCTGCAGCTCATCAATGAGGCGGTTGCACTCGTCAACTCGTTCGCTCGCGGGATATCGATTCATAAAACGCTGAAACTCTTCAATGGCGAGGTGAGTGTTGGCCTGATCCAAGCTGGATCCGGGACTATCCTCATAATAGCACTTGGCTACCATAAAGGCACACTCCTCGGTCAGGGGAGAGGTCGGGAACGATTTTACAAAATTACCAAAATAGTACCCCGCCATAATATAATCTTGCTGATAATAAGCACAATACGCATGGTGATAAGCCACCTGCTCTGCCCTTTCTGTTCCCCGGACAATCGTTAATAGCTCCTCCAACAGTGTGGAAGCTTTGGTATAGTCTTCCTGGGCAAAATACTCCAACGCTTTCTCGTATTTCAGATCGTAGTCGCTGCTTTTCAGGATCTTTGAGTAATCACCGCAGGATGACATCAGAAGTATCAGTAAGCCAACTGATAAGTATCCGGGTATCAATTTTTTAAACATGGCGCAAAGATAGAATAATTTGCGGTATTTATACCGAAAATAGCATGGCTGGGAAAAGAGTAATTTTGTCCATTGTGATGAGAGAATCAACCATTGCTATTAACTAAATATTTGGATCGTGGATATTTATGACAAGCTAAAACGCAGTATGGGTCCGCTCGGGCAGTATGCCAGTCAGGCGGATGGGTATTTTGTATTTCCTAAGCTGGAAGGTGAAGTTGCTCCTAGGATGAAGTTTCGGGGGAAAGAGGTGTTGACCTGGAGTTTGAACAACTACCTCAGCCTCGCGAATCATCCGGAAGTCAGGGAGACGGATGCTCAGGCCGCAGCAAAGTGGGGTTTGGGCTATCCGATGGGTGCCAGGGCCATGTCGGGGCACACCAGTCTGCACGAAAAGCTGGAGCAGCAACTCGCTGAATTTGAGAAAAAAGAGTCGGCCTACCTGCTGAACTATGGTTATCAGGGGATGGTTTCGATCATCGACTCTCTTCTCGACCGAAAGGATGTGGTGGTGTACGATTCCGAAGCCCATGCCTGCATTCTTGATGGGCTCCGTATGCATATCGGGAAAAGATTTGTTTATCCGCATAACAACATTGAGAATCTGGAGAAACAACTCCAGCGAGCCGAAAAAATTGTGTCAGAAACCGGTGGTGGCATTTTAGTGATCACGGAAGGCGTTTTTGGCATGTCGGGTGATTTGGGCAAACTGGATCGGATGGTAGCTTTGAAGAAGAAGTACCAATTCCGCATTCTGGTTGATGATGCGCATGGTTTTGGCACGATGGGAAAAACGGGCTCTGGCACAGCCGAGCATTTTGGGGTGCAGGACGAGATCGACCTCTACTTTGGCACTTTTGCCAAAGCCATGGCGCTGATTGGCGGTTTTGTCGCCGGTCCGGCTGATGTGATCACCTACCTACGTTATAATATGCGCTCCCAGATTTTTGCCAAATCGCTTCCAATGCCTATGGTGGAGGGTGCCAT
>JAAYIP010000146.1 GCA_012523435.1 Bacteroidales bacterium
TACCTTTGCACGTTTTATAATCTTCATCATCCATGAATTACGATGTCATTGTCATAGGCAGCGGTCCCGGTGGTTATGTCACCGCCATTCGCGCTTCGCAGTTAGGGTTAAAAACCGCCATTGTTGAACGGGCAGAGTTAGGCGGCATCTGCCTGAACTGGGGATGCATTCCCACCAAGTCATTACTCAAATCGGCTCAGGTATTGGAGTATATTCACAAGGCCGATGAATTTGGTGTGCACATTGAAGGAGAGATCAAGCCGGATTTTGGAGCGATAATCGGTCGGAGCCGAACGGTTGCAGCCGGCATGAGTAAGGGAGTTCAGTTTTTATTGAAAAAGAACAAGATAGATGTTATTCCCGGGTTTGGATCTCTTGCAGGAGACGGGAAAGTTCTGGTGACCGGTGAGAATCAGCAGGAAATAACCGCCACCCACATCATATTGGCCACTGGTGCACGATCGCGGCAGTTACCGGGTCTGCCACAGGATGGCAAAAAAGTAATTGGCTACCGGGAGGCTCTGACGTTGGAAAAACAACCTGCCTCGATGGTGGTAGTTGGCTCCGGAGCCATCGGCACTGAGTTGGCCTTTTTCTATAATAGTGTGGGAACTCAGGTGACGCTGATTGAGTTTATGCCTGAGATCGTTCCATTAGAAGACGAAGAAGTTTCCAAGGCATTGGCCAGATCGCTGAAAAAGGCCGGCATTAAGATAATGACGGGCTCATCGGTTGAAAAGACTGATATTGAAGGAGATGAATGTATTGTAACGGTAAAGACACCCAAAGGTGCGGAGCAGATCAGGACGGAGATTGTTTTATCGGCGGTAGGGATTTCGCCCAACCTAGAGAATTTGGAACTGGAGTCGAATGGTGTGGAGGTTGAGAACGGTAAGGTCAAAGTGGACTCCTATTATCGGACGACCAAAGCCGGGGTTTATGCGATTGGGGACATTATCGCCGGGCCGGCGCTGGCACATGTTGCTTCTGCCGAAGGCATTATTTGTATTGAAAAAATTGCAGGGCTCAATCCAGAGCCTCTGGATTATAAAAACATTCCGGGATGCACCTACACCAACCCCGAGGTAGCCTCGGTTGGGCTCACTGAAAAGGCTGCAAAAGAGGCCGGATATGATATCAAGATTGGGAAGTTTCCATTCACTGCATCGGGCAAAGCCAGTGCAGCCGGGGCCAGAGACGGGTTTGTCAAGCTGATATTCGACTCAAAACATGGGGAGCTATTGGGAGCTCACCTGATTGGAAGCAATGTAACTGAAATGATTGCCGGGCTGGTAACAGCGAGGAAGCTGGAGATTACCGGCCACGAGCTGATCAAGTCGGTGCACCCCCACCCAACCATGTCGGAAGCGATCATGAAAGCGGCAGCCGCCGCATTTGGAGAGGTTATCCATCTATAGATGAAGCAAGAACGTCTAATCGGAGTTTCCGGCGCACGCGTTCATAACCTGCGCAACATTGATGTTGTGATTCCTCATAACAGCCTAACTGTCATAACCGGGCTCAGTGGCAGTGGCAAATCATCACTGGCTTTTGACACCATTTATGCTGAAGGTCAGCGACGTTATATGGAGACGTTTTCAGCCTATGCCCGGCAGTTTCTCGGAAACATGGAGCGCCCTGATGTAGATGGAATCACCGGACTCAGTCCGGTTATAGCCATTGAACAGAAAACCACCAGCAAGAATCCCAGGAGCACGGTAGGTACCACCACCGAAATTTATGATTTTCTCCGCTTGCTATTTGCCAGGGCTTCTGATGCTTTTTCGTTTGAAACGGAGGAGCGCATGGTTCGATTCACCGACGAGCAGATTCTGGAGCGAATTCTGGAGCGTTTTGATAACCGTAAGATCTTGATTCTCTCACCGTTAATCAAATCAAGAAAAGGACATTACAAAGAATTGTTTGAGCAGATCAGACGAAAAGGGTACATCTACACCCGGATTGATGGCAAGATCGCGGAAGTGACACCTGGGATGAAGCTCGATCGGTATAAGACGCACAACATAGAGGTGGTAATCGATCGGTTAGTTGCAGGCATCGGTCAGGAACGGCGACTTCATGACTCCATCAATTCTGCGATGAAAGAGGGCAAGGGGACCATTTTAATCACTGGATTTGAAGGGGAAGATCCTGTCTTTTTCAGTCGCCACCTAATGTGTCCGACCACTGGGATATCTTATGAGGAGCCTGCGCCTAACAGTTTCTCATTCAACAGTCCTCAAGGAGCATGCCCGAGATGCAAAGGATTAGGGTATATTCATGAAATAGATCACAGCAAGATTATCCCTGACGACCGGATCAGCATCCGCAACGGGGGGATTGTTCCCCTAGGCAAATACCGTCAAGGGATGGTTTTCTGGCAGTTAGAGGCCATCGCCCGCAAGTATGGCTTTTCGCTTGACGATCAGATCAGGGATATTCCGGAGGAGGCTCTACAGATTATTTTATTGGGTTCTGATGAGTCTTTCAAGCTCGAAAATACTCCATTAGGCTCCTCTTCCAACTATTTTTTAAGTTTTGATGGCATTGTAACCTATATCAGCCAGCAAAAAGATGAATCAACCTCCAAAAAGGCCAATAAGTGGGCAGAGCAGTTCATTCGAACCGGCGTTTGCCCTGATTGTGGCGGGGCACGGCTGAAGAGAGAGTCGCTATTTTTCAGAATTGACGGAAAGAATATTGCCGAATTGGCCGAGATGGACATTTCCAAGCTTTTGCAGTGGTTTACCGGACTGGAGGAGCGCATGTCATCCACACAGCGCCAAATTGCCCGTGATGTACTCAAGGAGATCCGCTCCAGGCTTCAGTTTCTGATAGATGTTGGGCTGGAGTATCTTTCCCTTAACCGCTCAACCCGGAGTCTTTCTGGAGGTGAAAGTCAGCGAATTCGGCTAGCTACCCAGATTGGGTCCAGATTGGTGAATGTCTTGTATATATTGGATGAACCGAGCATTGGCTTACACCATCGCGATAACCTAAGATTAATCAACGCATTACGACAGCTACGTGATTTAGGTAACTCGGTCATTGTAGTGGAGCACGACAAGGACACGATCTTATCCGCTGACTATGTTATTGACATGGGGCCTCACGCTGGCCGGCATGGCGGGCAGGTTGTCATGACCGGGAAGCCGGATGATGTAGCTCATTCTAACTCGTTGACGGGTGAATACCTAAGTGGCATTAAAGAGATTGCAATTCCGACGGAACGCAGGAAAGGTAATGGGAAGAAGCTCCAGCTGGCTGGTGCTCGTGGGCACAACCTCAAAGATGTAAGCATTGAAATACCACTCGGCTTATTGATCTGTGTCACAGGGGTATCAGGCAGTGGCAAATCATCTCTGATCAATGAAACACTACACCCCATTTTAAGTCAGGCGTTCTACCGGTCGGTTCAGGATCCTCTGCCTCATGATAGTTTTTCAGGGTTGGAGCATATCGATAAGGTGATCGTGGTTGACCAGTCGCCTATCGGAAGGACTCCGCGGTCGAATCCGGCCACTTACACCGGGGTTTTAGGTGACATCCGTACGCTCTTTGCTCGTCTGCCAGAATCGATGGTTAGAGGCTATCAGCCTGGGCGCTTCTCTTTTAATGTCAAAGGAGGGCGTTGCGAAACCTGCCAGGGTGCGGGGGTTAGAACCATTGAAATGAATTTTCTTCCGGATGTTTATGTTCCCTGTGAAACCTGCAATGGGAAACGTTTTAATCGGGAAACACTGGAAGTCAGGTATAAAGGGAAGTCCATTTCCGATGTCCTGAATATGACGATCAACCAGGCTCTGGAATTTTTCGAGAACTCCCCCAATATTGCACAGAAAATCAGAACATTACAAGAAGTTGGACTCGGATACATCACATTGGGACAGTCGTCCACCACCCTTTCTGGTGGCGAATCTCAGCGTGTCAAGCTGGCCAATGAGCTGGCCAAAAGGGATACCGGGCGCACGCTATATATTCTAGATGAGCCGACTACAGGCCTCCATTTTGATGACATCCGGGTACTACTGGGTGTTTTAAACCGTTTGGTCGACAAAGGCAACACGGTGATTGTCATTGAGCACAACATGGAGGTGATAAAGGTAGCTGACTACATAATTGACCTCGGCCCGGAGGGTGGTGCTAGGGGGGGCCAGATTGTGGCAACCGGTAGTCCCGAAGAAATTATCCAAATAAGTGGTTCATACACCTCAAAATATTTAAAAGAAGCTCTATTTTCAAGCAAAATTCAGGAATCATGATGATGAATGAAAACGAAATGATCCGGGATGCTTTCAAGCACAAATCCTGGAATGAAATTAAGACAGAAAACTCCTGGCAGATATTTAAAGTAGTTGCCGAGTTTGTTGAAGGATTTGAACAGTTAGCTCGGATCGGTCCTAGTGTAGCCGTTTTTGGGTCAGCACGAACGAAGCCGGAGAACAAGTATTACCAAATGGCAGAAGAGATTGGGTTTTTATTAACCCAATTAGGCTATGGTGTGATCACGGGTGGTGGCCCGGGCATCATGGAGGCTGCCAACAAAGGTGCCCAGCGGGGTAGGGGAAAATCCATCGGGATTAACATCACCTTACCTCATGAGCAGGCTGCCAACCCCTTTATTGATCCCGATAAACTGATCTCGTTCGAGTATTTCTTCGCGCGCAAGACCATGTTCATGAGGTATGCTCAGGGGTTTATCGTTCTTCCGGGTGGATTCGGGACTTTTGATGAGTTGTTCGAAGCTTTGACGTTGATACAGACCGGCAAAATTGGGCGTTTCCCGATTGTTTTGGTGGGGGTTAACTATTGGTCCGGGCTGATCACCTGGATCAAAGAAGTGATGCATGCTGAGGAGCATAATGTTTCCATCACAGATTTTGATCTGTTCCATCTGGTTGACACAGCCGATGAAGCCGTCAAGTTAATTGACCGTTTCTACGGCCAGTTCCTCCTGAGTCCCAACTTTTAATCGGATTATTTTCGGTTATTCAATGGTTCCGGCATCCATCCGGGCGATGATAAAATCGATTTTCTCCTGAAAAGGCCACTCTCCTGGAATCCAAATTACTGGAATTCCCCTGGCTTCCATTCCTCTGAACCAGGTCATTTGCCGTTTGGCAAACTGATGGATAGCTATATTAAGCTTTCTGAACATCTCATCATAAGAAATCTGGCCGGTGCAGTAGAGAGTTAAGTATTTATATTCCAATCCATAATAAGTAAGTTGATCGGGCGTAACCTCCTGAAGGAGTAATTGGACCTCCTCGATCATCCCACTATTTAATCGTTGTTTAAGGCGTTGTGTTATCCGATTCCTTCGCTCCTCCCGTTCATACTTTACCCCAAAGACCAGGCTGTTAGGGACTTTCTGTGACTTATGGGGTACAGTTTTCTGGTATTTAGCGATCTCGATCGCTCGTAGCAATCGGTCGCGGCTTGTTGTATCCGTTGTATTATGCAGAGGGCCAAAGGATTTCAGGACATCGATAAGTTCTTCATTGCTTTTCCCGATGCTGGCAGCTCTAAATTCCGGATCTTCGGGGACTTCCTGCAGTGGCCAGGATTTCAGTACCGATTCCAGGTAGAGCCCTGTGCCGCCACACAGGATGGGTCTTTTGCCGCGCAACCGGATTTCCACTATCACCTGTTCCACATCGCGCTGAAAATCAAACAGGGAA
>JAAYIP010000147.1 GCA_012523435.1 Bacteroidales bacterium
AGTCATATTCTGTCATCAACCGGGTCTGCTCATGAAGAAAAATATAAGCCCAATCGACAGCAACAACTTTCCCAGAGGGCAGTTGGTCGCCCATCCATCCGATCCGCCGCACGAGAACATCTTCCTTCGGGGCATAGACATAGGCTCCTCCCAGCATCCCCTCAAAAACCGGGTGACTGCGAAAGCCATGAAGCCCAAGTTTGCGTCCGTTCCCCTGATCAACCAACCGCGTATAGTTGATGGTTGGCGCCACCTTTTCCACACCCAGATGGGTTAACAACTTGACTGCATCGAGCGAGAGAACCAGGTTCCCACCATTTTCGACATACTCTTTCAACGGACCGGCCAGTTGATCGGCTAGATTATCCAGGTCAATCGTTGAATCAGGTTCGTGATACCAGAGAATATCCACATCCTTGGCAAAAGATCGTTTACCAGCGGTTTCGATCTGAACCCGGGAAAACGTTGCCCCATCGAGGTTTTCCAAATAAGCGCCCAGTGCGATGGTCTCCGGATTTTCCTCTCTTTTCTCCATCAGCAATCCAATTCGCCGATCCTCTGAGCTACGCCCCACTTTTACCTGGCTCCTAAATTTAGTCTCCAGTTGGAGCGCTTCCTCCCAGTTCACGACATAGTGCCACCAATTATTGAGCTTGCCATCTTCGGCGTTAACTCCCTCAAAATGTGGTAGATGACTAAACCACCATCGCATATAACCTTCATGCGAACAATCCCATTCTGAGCAATCAACCGTTCGACCGTGAGACTCCTGAACATTAGGATAAAAAGCCCATGAATCGGCATGTGTAGTCACCGGGGTCTTATTGATCCAGTCATAATCATGTACCCCGTTCGGCGGGAAATGAATGTTTCCAATGTGTGCTTGCCCTGGATGGGTTTTGTGGTAGCGGGTATAACGTTCCCAGTTGTTCGGGTTGCCGGCACTGTAATCCCAGCGGCCATAGACGTGCCTCATGACCGACTCGAACCGGTGACCGTAGCTTTCCAGCGCAAGTGACATTTTTCGTTCGTAGTTGAGTCCCATGACTACGAGCAGTTTCTGGTTTGAGGTGGTGGTGGTAGGTTCCGAGTTGAGCCAGAATCCGTTGGCTCCGCAATAATTTGATTCCCACATCCCTCCGTAAGGAAACGACCACACCCACACCTCCTGAATTTTATCGTGATCGCGCAGTTTATCAAAACCGTAATGCTCCACAAAAGCCTGATAATCAAAGTGCGTTCCGATTTTTTTCAGCGTTTCCCAGTTGGGCTCCATGAGTAGATCGATGAACTCCTCTGCACCCAGCATCTCCCCATTGTCATTTCTGCGAGAGAAAAAGCATCCGTCATCGATCGTCTTAACTATCTCATATTCAACGGTGCCGTGACTGATCTCCTCCAGTGCGGCCTTATATTCTGCTGTTAGCTGAAATGGATCATTCCACTGGAAGGAATAGCCGGGAGTTTTGACCACCTCATGCATTCGTTTTCCGCCATATTGGGGCAGAACTGGATCCTGGATTACCACAGCCACTTTAACTTTGATTGGCTTAGCAGTTGGCAGTTGCGCAACAGCCAATTCTGTAGCACTCTGGAAAAAAATCAGAATAAAAAGAGCGGTGAGATTTAACAGATGAGACCACTTCGAGGCAAAATCTTTTGAAGTCATGTTTTATCTGATTATCTTTATTTAACGGTACTAAAATTACAATTCACTTAATCATTTGATTATGAGGCGTATTCATCGTTCTACCTCCAACAAGGTGATTGCAGGGGTCTGTGGTGGGTTAGGCGAATATTTCAACATTGATCCGGTTATTGTCAGAGTAATCTGGGCCATCAGTATTCTTGCGCTGGGCATTGGTTTGTTATTATACCTTGTCTGCTGGATCCTTTTCCCGGCGGGGAAATGATCCCCTTCCGCCAGGGAGTGTGCAGATTCTGTCGCAAGATACGAGAAGCTTCCAAATTTACCCGATCGGCAATCCGATCGTAATTTTACTATTTTTGCTGCCATAACCTATAAGAGGTATCTCTTGGCAGCACTAGGGAAGACTCTGAAACCATTTGTATTTGTGATCATTACGGTTCCGGTATTTGTTCTTCTTTACACTTTTACCGGAGTTTCGTCACTGATCATCCTTCCATTTGCCTACACCAGCCGCAAGAGCCTGGTCCGGTTTATGGTCAGGCATTGGGCTTGGATGACTTTCTTACTGATGGGCAAGCGTTTACGCGTTTCAGGATCCGAAAATATCCTGCCCAACAAAAAGTACATTCTTTTGGCGAATCATGCCAGCATCTTTGATATCACGGCGATTTTAGTATTTTTTCCTGGGGTTTCTTGGTTTGGGCGGGAGCATTTGTTGCGGATTCCCGTGTTTGGACAGATTCTTCGTCGGATTGATTACATTCCGATGAGCAAGGCTGATGTGCGCAACACCCGCCTGATGCTCGAGCAGCTAGTCAGGAAATCAAATGGCTTATCTGTCGCCATGTTCCCCGAAGGCACGCGTACCCTTGATGGAAGTGTCAATACCTTTCGACGGGGGTTCATTCATCTGGTTAGGTCCACCGACCTGGATATTCTGCCCGTTACCCTCACCGGATTTCATTCGCTCAAGCCCAAGAACCGTTTCTGGATCGATTTTAGTTCCCGTGTAGGGGTAACTGTTCACCCGCCCATCCCCAACTCTGATTTGCGGGAAAAATCTGATCAGGAGATCGTTGCAACAGTCAGAGAAAAAATCGTGTCTGCCTTTCCAAAACAAATTCTCTCCGCCTAATGAATAACACGGCAACCCCGAAGTGGGCTTTCATCGTCAACCCCATTGCAGGCAATGGATTTGGAATCCATTACTTACCCACGGTCCAGACTATGGTTAAGCAACAGGGGATCAATGCTGATATAGTCTTGACCGAGCGGCATGGTCATGCAACCGAACTATCGGCCGATTTTTATGCTCGTGGTTATGATTACATCATTGGTGTTGGGGGTGATGGCACTTTCAATGAAATCACGTTACCCCTGATCGGGAAATCAGGGGTAACAGTTGGGATGATTCCTGCCGGCACCGGAAATGATTTTATTCAGATACTGGGATTACCCAGCCGGTTTGAAGAATCCGACTGGGCAACTTTTTTTGAGTTGAATACCATCAAAATGGACGCTGGTTCGGTCAATGGTCTCTATTTCATCAATGGAATGGGGCTTGGTTTTGACGCAGAGGTTGCAGCCCAGAACTACAAGGAGCCTGGCAAAGCGAAGATGGGCAACAAATACAAGTATATCTGGCACATTATCAAGACCTTGCTATTTTTCAGAGAGAAACGGATGATAACTCGCACTAATGGTAAGACGATTGAGTTGGATTGTTTTATAAACACCATTGCGAATGGTCGGCGGTTTGCCGGTAGTTTTTTTCTCACGCCCGAAGCCTTTGCCAATGATGGTTTACTTGATGTGTGCAGTATCCGGAAGCTCAATCTCCGCGAGCGTTTCAAGCTTCTGCTGATGGTTCCCAAGGGCGAGCACATCCATGATCACCGGGTAAACTATTATCGAACGGCAGAATTAAACCTGGATTTCGTCTGTGAGGTTCCATTTCACGTGGATGGCGAATTACATTTTGCGCGTGAATTTCAGGTACAGGTTATACCGGCAGCGCTCACGATTATCTATAATCCTGCCGGCAATCACTTTTTCGTTCGAACAGCAGAATCGTGACCTTACGCTCGGATCAGACCACTTCCTTCACAACGAATGGTTCGCGGTACTTTCTCGACAGGAGCATATCTGCTTCCGGGTCATTCACAAATTTCCCGTGGCTTCCCAGATATTTAACCTCCCGTCCCACGCGGTAGGCGATATTTGCCAGATGTGGCAGTGCAGTTGACAGAACTCCTTCAGCCACGGGGCTGGTCAGATCGCTGTCGCGGCCCGAACGGATGGCATCGATGAAGTTTGCGTAATGTTCGGCTCCTCCGGG
>JAAYIP010000148.1 GCA_012523435.1 Bacteroidales bacterium
AAGTAAAGAGATCAACCTCAAAGCTGATGGTCTCTGAAACATTTATCTTACTGATTCCAACCTCCATACCTGAGACACTGATCATTTCAGGGTTAACCTGACCGGGTGTTGGTGCACTACCGTAGGTCCGGTACAGAAGATTACCACCATTCAGGCGCAAATGATCCAGTTTCAGGATAAACGGCTTGCTGCTCTTCACCGTATCTTTCGAAGCAAAACCGTCAACCAGCTGTTGATAATTCATCTCTCCCCAGGGTAACTGCCGGAGCCGAACCACGGGTTCTCTGATTGTTAGGCGCCCTAACGAAAGAGATCGTTTATCGAGATTCAGCCTTTTAACCGATGCTTTAACCTCCGGCAGGTAAAGTAGCGTATCATTGATGGGATCAAGTATCAGAACGCGGCTAACCTCGATCCGGTTAGGCCAACGGATAAAGACTCCTCCAACCGACACCTTACCATCATAATGTTTTGTTAGAGATGCAACTACCTTATTTGCAAGCTTGGTTTGCAGCCACGGATTGCGCAATGCGAGTAGCACTCCGGCAATTACCAGACCGATAGTCAGAAGGATGACCAGGAAGCGGATGAACTTTTTAACCGGCAAGGTGTTTTCTTTGCTATTTTTGGCCTCTGAAACTGTTCGAAAAATACAAAAAATTGTTGTGCTAGTGGGAGAAAATAAGCCGGTTACGATTCTTGGAATCGAGTCTTCATGTGATGACACCTCTGCAGCCATCGTCCGGGATGGGATCTTACTGTCGAACAGGATAGCCAACCAGGATGTTCATCGCACGTATGGCGGTGTTGTGCCAGAGTTGGCATCAAGGGCACATCAGCAGAACATTATCCCGGTGGTAGATCTAGCCTTGCGCGAAGCAGGTGTATCTCCCAAGGAACTGGATGCTATCGCGTTTACCCGAGGCCCTGGCCTCATGGGTTCTCTGTTGGTAGGCACCTCTTTTGCCAAAGGATTAGCCCTGGCACGCGGAATACCGCTCATCGATGTCAACCATTTACAGGGCCATGTGCTGGCTCTGTTCCTGAATAGTGAAGATAAACCACATTTCCCCTTCCTTTGCCTCCTCGTTTCGGGCGGTCATACTCAAATCCTATTGGTCAGAGAACCCCTCGTTATGGAAGTCATCGGCCAAACTATCGATGATGCCGCCGGCGAAGCTTTCGACAAATGTGGGAAAGTCATCGGCTTACCGTATCCCGCCGGTCCTGTCATCGACAAATTATCCAAACAAGGTAATCCTCAAGCTTTTACCTTCAGCAAACCCCGAATTGCAGATCTAGATTACAGCTTTAGTGGACTCAAAACCTCGTTCCTTTATTTTCTGCGCGATCACCTCAAAGAGAATCCCAACTTTATTGAAGAGAACCTGCATGATCTGGCAGCCTCCCTGCAGCGCACCATCGTGGAGGTCCTGATGCATAAACTGATTTTGGCGACACGGCAGGCTGGAATTAAGGAGATCGGACTAGCTGGTGGCGTGGCCGCTAACTCCGCTCTGCAGGAAGCTCTCCGAGCGGAAGCATCGCGGCGCAAATGGACCGTTCATATCCCTAAATTGGCCTACACCATGGACAATGCCGCGATGATAGCCATTACCGGATACTATAAATATTTAAAGGGGGAATTTGCGTCGCAAAGCACGACGCCACTAGCCAGACTTTAAACAATCTGATTTTCTGGCAGTTACACAATCCCGGCAAATCCCATGAACGCCAGGGCGAGGAGTCCGGCGGTCACCAGTGAGATCGGGAAGCCTTTCATTCCTTTCGGGACATTCACCATCTCGAGATGCTCACGCAAACCGGCAAAGATGATAATGGCCAACCCAAATCCCAAGGCATTAGCGATGGAAAAGACGACGGCACCGATCAGGTTATAATCATTCTGGATAGTCAGGATCGCGATCCCCAGGACGGCGCAGTTGGTTGTAATCAGGGGAAGGAAAATTCCAAGAGCCTGGTAGAGGCTGGGCGACACCTTCTTCAGAACCATTTCCACCATTTGTACCAGGGAAGCGATCACCAAAATAAAAACAATGGTTTGCATGTACCCGATATTGAATGGATCGAGGACAAAGCGTTGGAGCAGGAAGGTGACCACAGTAGCCAGGACCATCACAAATGTTACGGCACCGGCCATACCAGCTGCCACACTCACACGGGTGGAGACGCCAAAGAAGGGACAGATGCCCAGGAATTTCGCCAGAACAATATTGTTGACGAAGATGGCGCTAATCAGAATAATCAGGTATTCCATGGTTAATCCTTTCTATTTAGCCTTCCGTAGCTGATTAAAAACCGCGATGATATAGCCCAGAGCAATGAAGGCACCAGGCGAGAGGATGAAGACCAGGATGGTATTGGCATCGGCGCTGACCAGCCGCTGGCCGAAGATACTTCCGTTGCCCAGAATTTCACGAATTGATCCCAGCAGGGTGATAGCCAGAGTAAAGCCGATACCCATACCCAAACCGTCGATAATGGAGTTCAAGACTGTATTCTTCTGTGCGAAAGCTTCGGCACGGGCTAGAATGATACAATTAAAAACGATCAATGGAACAAAGACTCCCAGAGCTTCATACAGAGCCGGAACAAAGGCTTCCATAGTCATCTGGACGATGGTCACAAAACCCGCAATCACCACAATAAATATTGGAATGCGCACTTTTGAGGGCACCACATTCTTGATGGATGAAATGACGATGTTTGACATAGTCAGCACGAATGTCGTGGCGGCGCCCATTCCCAATCCATTGATGGCAGAAGTTGAGACAGCCAGTGTCGGGCAGAGCCCGATCAAAAGGACCAACACCGGATTTTCCCGGATGATCCCGTTGGTAAAAAGTTTGATTCTACTCATTGTACTTCTTGTTGACGATAAGCCTCCCAGGCACGCATCACCGCATCGCAAAAGGCCCGTGAGCTAATGGTGGCTGCGGTAATGGCATCAATTTCACCACCATCTTTGGTCGTCTTAATCACGTTCGTCTCCGGATTCTTGCCCGGAAATTGATCCTTAAATTTGGGCTCCAAAAGCTTCGATCCTAAACCAGGAGTTTCTTTATGCTCCAACACTGAAGTATTGATAATCACCCCGTTAGGATCCAAACCAACCATTACGGTAAAGGTACCGCTAAAGCCAATGTTAGTCAACGAACTAATGGCTGTTCCAACCAACACCGAATCTTGCCGGGCTGGAAAACACTCCAGCTCACCCAGGTCGGATTCGAGGGTGTACATTTCTTCACTCGGGTTATTATTGAACTCAGGAACCACCTGTTGAATAGCAGAGAGCTTAGCCTTAAGCTTTGATGCAGCAATAGGACCTTGGGTCAGTTGATTGATGAACCCCAGGAGCGTGGCAACCACGGTGCAAACGATCAATAGGGAGAGCACCATGGTTTTCAGATTTGATTCAATTTTAGCCATGTTTTACTACCTCCCCGAATCGTTTGGGTTTGACATACTTGTTGATCAAGGGCACAAAGGCGTTCATGATCAGAATCGCAAAAGAGACTCCTTCGGGATAGGCTCCAAAGACCCGGATAAGCACGGTGATCAACCCGATGCCAACACCGAAGATGATTTGACCTACCGACGTCATTGGAGAAGTCACCATGTCGGTAGCCATAAACAGAGCCCCCAGCATAATTCCACCCGGCAGCAAATGAAAGAGCGGATCAGCATATTTTTCCGGGTTGATTCCCCAGAGAATGCCGGTAAAGAGAAGCACCGTACCAATAATCGAAACCGGTATGTGCCAGGTAATCACCTTTTTCCAAAGAAGAAACAATCCGCCGAGCAGCAGAGCCAGAGCAGATATTTCACCCAAGGAGCCCGACATATTTCCCAGCAACATCTGAGAATATTCGGGAATCTCCGCAAGCAGCTCAGATACTGGCTGTCCGTTTTGTACCCCCTCCTTGATTATTCCCAGCGGAGTCGCTCCAGTCGTAGCATCAAGGTAATTCATGCGGGTTCCGACCACCGGCCAACTGGTCATTTGGGCTGGAAACGATACCAACAGAAAGACCCTTCCAGCCAGGGCCGGGTTGAACGGATTTTTACCGAGACCACCAAACGACATTTTGGCGATGCCGATAGCCACCAGACTGCCGATGATGATCATCCAGACAGGTAGGTTACTAGGAACATTAAAAGCCAGCAGCACTCCGGTGACAGCGGCTGAACCATCCCAAAGCGTTGGCTTGGTCTTGATGATAAACCGTGCGATCAGGTACTCAAATGCCAGGCAGGAAACCACCGCCACGCCCGTGACGATGAGGGCTCCCAGGCCGAAAAAGACCAGGGAGACGGCAAAAGCCGGCACCAGGGCGAAAAGCACCCTGTACATGATCTTCTGCACGGAATCATCACCGAATTGATGCGGTGAATGTGCTACCGTAAGCTGGTTGGTTGAACTCATTTGCTTCTCTCCCTTATTATGCGATTAACATTTGCTTTTCCCGTGCGGATAAAATCAACCAGCGGTCGGGATGCCGGACAAATAAAGCTGCACGAACCACATTCAATGCAGTCCATCACCCGGTTAGCCTCAACCTCATCCCAACGCGCCTGTTCACTCAGAGCTTGCAGCAGATACGGTTCCAAACCCATCGGGCAGACACTACTGCAGCGTCTGCAACGTATGCAGTTCATCACTGGCTTTCTGCGGGCGGCAGACTGCGACAGCAAGACTATGCCCGATGTTCCCTTGCTCACCGGCACGGCCAACGACAAGAGTGCTTTCCCCATCATGGGCCCACCGTTAATCACCTTGCCGGTATCCTCTGGCATCCCTCCGGCTGCCTTAACCAAAAATTCTATCGGCGTTCCAATCCGTACCAGATAATTGGCAGGCCGCTCCAGCAATTTCCCGGTAACGGTGACAACCCGCTCAAACAGAGGCTTGTTCTTCATAACAGCCTCATAAACAGCTACTATAGTACCTACATTATGAACCACTGCACCAACATCCACCGGAAGCTTTCCTGATGGAACCTCCCGGCCCGTGATCGCCTTGATCAGCTGCTTCTCCCCTCCCTGCGGATACTTCACCTTCAGGGGCTCAACACGGATTCCGGCATACTGTCCACTGAGCGAAGTCAATTGAGCAATTGCATCCGGCTTGTTGCGCTCAATCCCAATGACCGCCCGAGATACGCCTAATGCCTTCATTACTAGTGAAATACCAACAAGCAGTTCTTCGCTCCGCTCAAGCATCAGGCGGTGATCGGATGTAAGGTAAGGCTCACATTCTACTCCATTGATGATCAAAATTTCAGCCTTCTTCCCAGTCGGGATCATCATTTTTACATGACTCGGGAAGGTAGCTCCTCCGAGCCCGACAATCCCCATCTCACTTATCCTAGCGATGATCTCCTCCTTCGAGAGGATAGTCTCTTTAATCAGATCGGGCGACCGGTCGATGGTATCGATCCACTCATCGCCCTCCACCTTAATGATGATGGCTGGCTTTTTATAGCCCGAAGTATCCGGCACTGACTCGATTTTTTCAATGGTACCAGACACGGGCGAATGGATAGGGGCAGAAACAAAGCCTGCGCTTTTCGCAATCAGCTGGCCAACCTTGACCTGCTCGCCCTTTTCGACCACCGGCTGAGCCGGAGCTCCTAAGTGCTGGGAGAGATGGATGATAACCGTTTCGGGAATCGGCAACATCTCAATGGGTACGGCCGCTGAGATTTTGTTCTCAGGGGGATGAACACCACCTTTTGGAAACGTTTTCAATGATCGTTCCTCCTGTTGGTTTAAGTTGTAGTTACCTCGGAAACCTCTTTGCCTGCAGCGGCATCAGCAGTTTTCCGGGGCGGAAAATTAATCTCAAGGATCGAATGTGTCGGGCATACTTCGACACATTTCCGGCAAAGCTTGCATTTGATCGGATCGATATAAGCCAGGAAATTTTCCACCGTGATGGCATCGTATGCACACACCTTCACACAAGCCTTACACCCAATACATCCCACATCACAAGCTCTCTTGGTAACAGCTCCTTTATCCGTGTTGACACAGGAAACATAGATTTTCCGATCCTTCTTGTTTCGCTTTCTAAGCTCGATAATTCCTTTGGGACAAGCAGTGACACACGCTCCGCAAGCAGTACACTTGTCATCAATCACCTCCGGTAGCTGAGTTTCCGGATTGATATGGATCGCATCAAACGTGCAGGCCTTAACACAATCCCCTAAACCCAAACAACCGTAAGGACACCCGGTATCCCCAGCAAACAGAGCCGAAGCAATCTCGCAAGTCATCGCTCCATCATAAAAGGCAGTCTTCTGCCGATGTTCCGGACTGCCGGAGCAGCGAACCACAGCAATCTGAGGCTCCTTTTGAACAACCTCTTTACCAAGGATTTTGGCTACTTGCTCCATGACACTATTACCCCCTACCGGGCAAAACAAATCGCTCAGGCTGTCGGCTTTGACACAGGACTCCGCAAAACCCCGGCATCCCGGATAACCGCAGCCACCGCAGTTTGCACCTGGCAAGACCTCCTGAACAGCATCAATCCGGGGATCTTCAACAACCCTGAAACGCTTGGCTATCAAGAAGAGAATAACCCCGGCAATACTTCCGATCAAAGCAAAACTGATGATCGTGACGAGAACCGTATTCATATCATTGGTTTATCTCGGTTAACTAATCTAAAATTGACCGACCCGGCAATCCTCTTCCTCAGGACAAACAGGACAGCATAATAAGGTGCCAACGAAAAAATTGCCGACAAACCGGCCACTTCTTCTTTGGACGTCACAGCATAGACCACAAACAAGACAATCAGAAACAGGATCAGTGGCAAAATGTACGCTAACATGATCGCCCGGATTCCCTGCTTAACCTCCAGCAAAACCTCAACCTTATCGCCAACAGCAACATGGTAGCCTGTATTGGGAACCTCTACGATCTTCTCCTCACTATTGGAAACGGAACAAACACCTTTAGCATGGCATCCGGCGCAGGCAGAGTGGGCAGTAAAGCGAACCCTGACCAGTTGGTCGGTGCTGGAAATGACGATTCCATCATGTCCAACCTGGCTATCCCTCATAACATCCTGCTATTATCCATCTGACAAATGTAAAAACCTTGAGGATGACAAAAATTGCATTTTATCAGGTTTTATTCAAAATCAGTTCTATTTTTTTCTTCTAATTTAAAGGTACTTTTGAGACTTTTTAACCCAATTTAGAATGGATTTTACCAAAATTACGCTCAATAACGGGCTGCCGGTACTGGTTCACCAAGATCCCTCTTCACCCATGGTAGCCATGAACCTTCTTTACCAGGTCGGCGCCCGTGATGAGGACCCAACCCGTACCGGCTTTGCTCACCTGTTTGAACATCTGATGTTTGGCGGATCATCTAATATTCCCGATTATGACATCCCCTTACAACAGGCCGGAGGAGAGAATAATGCCTTCACTAACAATGATATAACCAACTACTACCTGTCGATTCCACCACAAAACCTAGAGACAGGGTTTTGGCTAGAATCCGACCGGATGAACGAGCTGGATTTCTCCCCGAAAAGCCTGGAAATCCAAAAGAAAGTGGTCATTGAAGAGTTCCGGCAACGTTACCTTAACCAGCCTTATGGCGATGCCTGGCTGCTGCTGAGGCCACTGACTTACCGCGTCCACCCCTATCGCTGGTCAACCATCGGAATGGATATTTCACACATCGCCGGCACCACCCTGGATGAGGTTAAAAGCTTCTTCTTTAGTCATTATGCACCCAATAATGCCATCCTTTCGCTGTCGGGTCAGGTAAAACCAGATGAAGCGTTCCGGCTGGCAGAAAAATGGTTCGGACCGATACCCTCCCGGCCCATTCGGGAGAGAGTTCTCCCAGAAGAACCGATACAGGAAGAGTTTCGCTACCAGGAGGTCGAACGGAAAGTTCCCTACACAGCGATTTACCTGGCTTATCACATGGGAAGCCGCACCAGTCGAAGCTTTTATGCCTGCGACCTGCTTTCGGATATCCTCTCCAGCGGAATGAGTTCACGATTCCTGCTTAACCTGGTCAAGGGAAGCCGCCTGTTCAGCGAAATTGACGCCTACATTACCGGCGACCGGGATCCGGGACTATTCGTCATCAGCGGGCAACTCAGTGAGAATGTCAGTATCGAAGATGGTATGACCGGTATTCAAAACGAAATCAACAAAATAATCAAAGAACCACCTACATTACGGGAACTGGAAAAAGTGCTCAACCGAATGGAATCTCATCTGCTGTTTAGCCGAATCAACATTCTCAATCAGGCCATGAACCTGGGCTATTACGAATGGCTGGGCGATGCATCGCTGGCTACTACAGAGATTGACCTATACCGCTCAATCACCCAAACAGATATCCAGGATGAAGCCAGTCGAATCTTCACGGACAAGAACTGTTCCTGCCTGATTATCAAGCCGGAAGGAGGAAAATCATGATCAATAGAAGAGTCATGCCCGAAACTAAACCCGTCAGAGGAATTAACCTTCCGAACCCCGTTTACTCCCATCTGACCAATGGCATCCCGGTTGCTCTCCTACCCTCCGGCCATGAGCCAATTTGCCGCCTCGACCTGGTCTTTGATGCCGGAAGCCGTTATCAGGATCAGCTGCTGACTGCTTCTCTTACGGCGCAGATGATCCCCGAAGGAACCTCAACCAGATCAGGAGGTGAGATTGCCGAACTGTTTGAGTTTTATGGCAGCTTTTTTAATGCCGTTGCCGATCGCGACCAAGCCGAGATCACCCTGCATGCACCAGGGAAACATATGGCCCCGCTGCTTGAGATCACGAGGGAAGTCCTCTTTCAGCCGGCTTTTAAGCCACATATGCTCGAGATCATCAAACAAAACCGGATCCAGTCAATGCTGGTGGATGATCAACGGGTGGAGTCGGCCTCACGTAAAGCCTTCATTGCCGCACTCTTTGGCCGTGAGCACCCCTACGGAGCTGTCGCCGAAGCTTCGGATGTCAATGGCGTGGTACCTGAACATCTCATCCGCTTCTATAGTCGTTACTACCGTCCAGAGCGGTGCCGGATCCTGGTCACCGGACTGAATCCGGAACAGTACCTGCCGTTGATCGATCAGGCTCTGGGGCACGATTGGCCCACCACCTC
>JAAYIP010000014.1 GCA_012523435.1 Bacteroidales bacterium
GATCAGTTCCGGGGGATGCGCAGCCGATAACCTGACCGGTTTCACCGAGTTGTTGGCCATAGACCGCTACGAATCCTTTGTATTTCCTTCTGTCGATCAACATGGGCATTGGAACCCCGTTGACTCCGAGCATTGGAAGACGTCGGGTAATAAAGGCTTGATGTTTAACTGGATAGGTTCCTGTGTCAATGCCCATTTTTTTTGCTAATCGGTGGCCGTCTGGTCCCATAGCATTGATAAACACCGGTGTTTCGATTTCTATGTACTGTTTGGTATGATCCTGCACGAGCACCTGGTATTTTTCTCCTTCACGAACTACATGGATGACTTTACAATCTTCGAGTACAGTGCCACCATGTTCTTCTCCTATCGTTCTGATCAGATCGACGACCCTACCTGGTGTGGCCTGCCAACAGTCGTGTGTTATTAAGGCTGCTTGGTAGGATTTGCCGAGATTAGGATTGATGAAAGGGGAGATCTTGTTGCGGTATTCGGCCGGGCCGATCATTTCTGCATTTGACCAGGCCATCGAAGCCTCCAGCGCCTGATACATCTGGTCGTCATGAGCGAATGTGACATAATCGATTGGACGGTAATCGATGTTTTTTATTTTTTGTAAGCTCTTGAAAATCTCTAAGTTATGAACTGCAATATCGGCTAGCTCGGGAAGGCTAAAGTTTGGGCGGCCTCCAGCTATATTACGCCAGGAGGCTCCGCGACCATAATTTACCAGCACGGGGTTTTTCCCTGCTTCAGCTAGATAACGGAACAGGGCACTACCTCCGATTCCTCCTCCGGCAACCAGTGAATCGACTTTCATCTTTTTTACCTGATTCTTGCCAGTGAATCGGATTTGCTCGTGCGAAGTTTTGGGGTATAGTTCACCCAGACTGACCTGATTGGAGAGTGGCCCTCTTGGGGTGGCATCTCCCACAATCTGAATACCGTAACTATGCAACGCTGATTTTAGTCGAGGGATGCAACGTTTACCCCGGCAAGCTCCCATACCCAATCGGGTAGTATGTTTAATCTCATCAACCGAGATAAATTGCCTGTCGCCTATGGTTTCGAGAACTTCATCCATCGTAACATCGTCACAATGGCAGACATAAGTTGGGCTGTCTGTTGTGACATTAACTGGTTGAAATTGTAAGGCTTCGGGATACTTTTCTTTCACAATGAATCCCCTTACTTTCATCAGGTCTTCGTTGTGACGGTCAAGCGATTTTACCCGGGCAATATTGGTTTTATTGGGCTTTTTAAGAATTTTTTCAATAATGCCAGTGCCTAGCTTAACTCCTTGATTATCGACCAGGAACACTTCTGCTCCCTCTTTTGCTTCATATTCAATTGGCAGAAATAGCCAGTCTTTTTTGAGGTTATAGCCAAAAATAGCGAGGCCGGGGCATTGATAAACGCATTCCATGCAGCCGATACACTTATCAAAATCGATATGTGGAACGGTACTGGTGGAAGTTTTGGTGATAGCACCATGAGGGCAGGCAAATTCACAAGGATTGCAGGCAAATCCATAAAGGCAGTCAATTAGAACAAATCCCTTAGCCTGAGCTCTCTCGGGGCTTGGTAAGAAGGGCTCCTGAATGACCCTAACCGGGTGTTGTTGGCTGTCGATATACTCTTTTGATATTTTCAGATACTCATCATGGGGAAATCTCTTACCCATTTCTTCCAATAATTCGAAGGCCACCTGTTTGCCTCGGAGTACTGCGCTGGTTCCTTCACCTATCCGAATGGCATCACCAGCACCGTACACATGTCTGCCGAACACCTCTTTCCCCTTAATTAGCAGCTGATCATCGGTCACCAGCCCAGTACAGATGTTAATGGTATCAATTCCTTCAATGATTTTCTCTGTTCCCGGTATTGGTTCAAAATTCTTCGACTCGGCAATAACGGCTCCTATGATGCCTGTCCGATCTTCATTGGGTATGGCCTTTATTAGTAAATGATTAAGGATCACTGGAATACCCAGCCTTCTTACTCTATTGGCTTGAACTGGAAAGCCGCCTTCGTGAGGCATGGCTTCGACAATAGCCTTAACGTTGGCTCCTGCTTGCATGAGCTGGTAGGAAGTGAGGTAACCGATGTTACCAGCTCCAACGGTCAGTACATTTTTGCCTAGGAGGGTGAATTCGTTGTTCATCATTTTCTGAACAACCGCTGCAGTATAGACACCAGGAACATCATCGTTTTCGAAGGTGGGCATGAACGGCACGGCTCCGGTGGCAACGACCAGGTATTCGGTGTCGATGTAGTAAATTTCTTGAGTGACGATGTTTTTAACCGCAAGGCGTTTCCCGTCCAGGATGTCCCATACAGTAGAATTCAGGAAAATTCCTTCCAGGTTTTCGCCAGCGAGGGTTTTGGCGATATCGAAGCCCCTCATCCCACCGAATTTTTTCTCCTTTTCGAAGAAGAAGAACTGATGGGTTTGCATGAGAAACTGGCCACCGATTTTATCATTATTATCGACCACGATATTGTCGATTCCGTATTCGTTGAGGACTTCCCGGGTAGCCAGGCCGGCAGGGCCTGCACCAATAATGGTGACCGAAGTCTTGTATACATTGATCCCATCTTCTGTCTGGAGGTTGTTTTTAACCGGACGAAAGTCTTTCGGAATCTCCCTGACTTCCTTCACTCCATCAATACGGGTGATGCAGATGCGTTTGATCTCTCCATCAACGAGCATTTCACAGGCACCGCATTTGCCAATCCCGCACTCTAAGCTTCGGTTCCGGCCTTTAAGGCTATGGCTGTGAACAGGAAATCCGGCCTGATGCAGGGCAGCAGCAATGGTTAGTCCTTTCTCTCCTTCGATGGTTTGCCCTTCAAATTCAAAGGTTGTGATTTCCCGCTCTTCAATGTCCAATATCGGATGTTTCGTGATCTTCAGCATTTTATTATAAATTTTGTTGCGGACCAAAATTAGAGTTGGAGATGCTTTTGATAAATGATGTTTATCAGCTGGAATAATGATATCCTACAGGATTTCTTATTTGAAAAGCCTCCTGGTTCGATTCTTGGTCACTGTTTGCGATAGAAATTTGCTAATTTTGCGATCCATAAACCAATACGTAGAAAATTAGATGAATAGGGAAAATGTCAACCATTTGCTGTTCGCAATTTTAAGTGTTGCGGTAGCTATCCTGTTTATTCTGCATTTTAGTGCAGGAAAAAAGCAGACCGAAGAACCGGTAGTTACACAGGATTCTACCGAGGAGGTCGCAACCGAATTGCGTGTAGCTTATGTTTTTGTTGATTCAGTATTAGCTAATTATGAGTTTTATCCGGTTCTAACCGATCAGCTTCTCTCCAGAAAATCCAGTCTGGAAAGAGAATTGCAGGGGAAAGGTGAAGCTTTTCAAAAGCAGGTGGATGATTTTCAGTACAAGGTAGAGAAGCGTCTGATCACTTCGTGGGATGCTGAAGCCCGGCAGAAGGAGTTAGGAGAGCAGCAGCAGGTTTTGATGAATCTACAGAATGATATGCAGAACAAATTGATGCAGGATGAGCAGGCTGTGACGATCCAGCTGCATGATAGTGTGATGGCTGCTGTTAGCGATGTGAATCGTAAACTGGGATATCAGATCATTTTGAGCAATACCTTTGGCGGAGGCCTGCTTTATGCCGAAGATTATATGAATATCACATCTCAGGTGCTTAACCGGCTGAATGAAGCCTATCGACAGAGTGTCGGCAATAAATAGGTATCTGCAAAGAAACGGGTCCGGACCGGTGGAGGTGCTTCCTGATCCCGATCCGGATCTTTTTTTGTGCGTGGTTATACCCGCATACAAGGAGGACGATCTCCTGTCGGCCATCCAGGCATTGCTTGCTTGTGATCCTCCTGATGTGAGCTGGGAGATTCTGGTTCATGTTAACTATCCCGAAAATGCTGATGAAACAGCCAAGCTGACTAGTATTTTATCGGATCGGTTAGTCAGGGATTTTGCTAAGAGTCTAAAAGGCCGGGAGGATGTCCGAATCTATTCTCTGCTAAGCAAGGGTTTACCTACGAAGCATGCTGGTGTTGGCCTTGCCCGGAAGATCGGGATGGATGTGGCGATTGGGCGAATGGCGCAGGTTAACCAGCCCGATGGGATATTGGTGGCTTTTGATGCGGACGCCTCATGTAGTCGGAATTATCTCCTGGAGATTGTCCGATTTTACCGCGATCAACTCTCAGCGCAAACGGCCAATATCTATTTTGAGCATCCGTTGGAGGTAGCCCCCGGGAAGGAGAACCGGTCTATCGCCGAATACGAATTGTATCTGCGCTATTTCAGGTTAGCATTGGAGCAGGCGGGGCATCCCCACGCGATACACACGGTGGGCTCAAGCTTCACGGTCAGGGCTGATGCCTACGCACGGGCTGGTGGGATGGGGCGTCACAAAGCCGGTGAAGATTTCTATTTTTTGCATAAATGCCTGTTGCTAAGGAATTTCTATGAGATTAATACGGTTTCAGTTTTTCCTTCGGCACGGGAATCTGACCGGGTGATTTTTGGTACCGGCGCTACCATCATCAAACAAAACGCCACGGGTGTAGGATTGGAAGTATATGATCTTGACAGCTTTACCCCGCTGAATCGTCTATTTAGTCGAGCCAAATCCTATTTTGCTAGCCCTGAGCTCTTTTTGGCTGATCTTGATTCCTGGCAGGAGCTCTATCCTTCTTTGTCCGGTTTTCTGCATGAACAGGATGCTCCTTCGGAGATCGCCAGAATGATCCGTGATTCGGCCTCAATAGCTTCCTTTATCACTAAATTCTTTGCCTGGTTTAACGTTTTTCGCGTGCTGCGTTATTTAAACCAGGTTCATGTATCCGATTACGGCAAAAAGCCAGTGTTGGAAGAGGCTTGCCGCCTTGCCACTCAATCAGGGTATTCTGTAGGTGCAGACGTTGTTTCTATGTTACAGATTTACAGAGATATAGATCGTAATCGGGGTGTTCGACGGATTCTCTAATCACTATTTTTTGAGGATGATGAACACGTCTTCATCGGGGCGTTTCATCAAGTATTGCTCACGGGCAAACTTTTCCAGGTTTTCCGGACTGGTTTTCAGCTCTTTGATTAGCTCCAGGTCTTCCTGGATTTTGTTGTAGTAGTAAGTCGTATCACTCTTCAGGGCGATAAGTTTCCCCTTTGTCTTGTGTCTGTCAACCAGGTTATGCTGGTCAAAAAAAACGATCCAGACTCCGAAGACAATCAGGGCGATCAGGTACTTGTTAGATACGACTGACCAGAGGGTATGAAAAAAACTCTTCTGCATTTATTTCATCTGCAAAGGTATGTTCTTATCTATTTGGGCCAGCTAAAGATGGAAAAATTTTCTCAGGCTGGTACCCCGTTTTAGTCGATAGTGGAAATAGAACAAAAGCAGGGCAAAAGGCAGAATGGACACGGCCACGATGACCGACCAGGAGAGTTTGAAGGTATGGAAAAGGGCTAGGGAAACAGATACTTCGATGACCATCATGTATATCGCGGTGGCTAAAGCAGCAACTCCAATTACGTTGAAGCCTCGTTGATGTGTCTTCCGGATGAAAGCCAAAACTAACCCCAGAAGCAGGATTAGAAACCCTGTCAAAGGCAATCCGGGCATCACAAACCATTGAATTCCATCACTGAGCAGATCCAGGAAGAAGAGTAGAGCGATTGTATTCAGCAGGAGCCCACCCAAGAAAACCGACAGCCTCTTTGAGCCATGAATGATTAGTGTGATATAGATGAATGAGGCGGTGATGCAGGTAAGAGTGATGAGCGACCAACCGGGTTGACGGTGCAGGATGATATCAATCAGCAGAGTCATAGCAATGGAAGAGAAATGCAGAATTCCGGATAATTCCCAGAAGAGAGCGATTTTTTCTTTTCGACTCAGCGGACCTTCCTGACCTGGGTAAATGATTGGTTGATTAGGTAACTGGTTTTCCGGTGCCTTGATTTCTGCATGGCACAAGGGGCAGGAAGTATAGCCTGATTCCAGTTCAATTCCGCAATTAGGACATACGATCATTTTTACGAGTTTAACAGTTTAACATCAATCCCGTGTTGACGAAGGTGCTGGATAAATTTCTTCTCCAGCAGCCTGGAACGGGTAGAATTGGAAAAGGTGACCACCATTTTATTATTGTAAGTGATCACGGCAAGACTCACCCGGCTCTGATCGGGTGGTGGTGGTTGGAATCGCAAGCGTTGAACCATTTGTGACGACCGTTCGGAGAGCGTGACAACCCCGAGATTGGTGATCAGACCCGAGTACAGCGACATTCCCAGTTTACGGAAATGGTACGATAGAATCATATTTTTGAGGATCAGTGGAACCAGCCGGATGAAATAACTCTTTTCATTCCTAACGTTCCGGTAAATGGTTCGCTGCATTTGCTTTGGTTCCGTCTCGCGTTGCAGAAAGAACCGTACATTTTTTATGATCTCTTCAAAGCTATAGTGCCCAAGGCTGGTGTCGATTTCAGGAACGACAAAGAGAGAAAAATTGCGTAGTGTTTTGCTGGGAAATAGTTTTCTTAAATTAACCGGAACCTGGATCCTGATGATCGAATGCTTATCGGGGTGTCCTTTAGGCTGAACCTGATGATAGATTTCCTGCATGGCAGACATATAGATTGCAACAAGGTATTCGGTAATGGATGCACCAATGCTCTTAGCGTAGGATTTAACTTGTGCAACGGGTATTTCGGCCGAAAGGACTCTGAGTCGGGGCTTTCCTCTGAATGGGAATGGCAGATGGTAAGCTTGACGGAGTTTATCCGGGATGGTTACTTTGGGATTGAAGTATTTGTTGTACGAATCTTCTGTTAGCTCCTCAAAGAACTCATCATACTGGGCTTCATTTTTTCTAGCTGCATCGGGATTTTCTTTGAGAGCGGTGTAGTGTTCAATTAGTGTGCGCAGAAATTCGAGAGCTCCGGAGCCATCGGTGATGGCATGAAAGAATTCACAGGATATCTGGTTATCACGGAGCAGAATTCTCACCTGATCCATCTGATTCCGCCTGAAATGAAAGGCTCTGCAGGGAATGCCAGCGTCCGGAAGGATTTCTAGCCCCGAAGGATCTGGTTCGAACCAATACCAAAAGAATCCTCTCCTAATACGGTAAGAAAAATAGGGTAAGTCGTCCAGCGTTCGACTAAGAGCTTTGATCAGTATGTGATAATTAACCGGATGATCCATTTCGGCTGTCATCCGGTAAACCAATGATCGCTCTTTATTAGCCCCTGCAGGAAATATTTTCGCCGCATTGTCGAGGCGCAGCCACCGTTCTTTTTTGGTCGGATCTTTAGCAGATTGTGTAAACATCCATCAGGAATAAAAAATAAAGTTACGAAACCCAAAGTGATATCCTGATGGATGTTCAAAAACAAAATGGATTATTTGTCAGCCAGGAAAGGATAATGATGATCTACTGGTGGCAGAAAACACTCTTTAATGGTTCTGGGTGAGACCCATCGTAGGAGGTTAAGCATGGATCCGGCTTTATCGTTAGTGCCTGATGCTCTGGATCCGCCGAATGGCTGGCGACCTACTACCGCACCGGTAGGTTTGTCGTTGATATAAAAATTGCCAGCTGCATTGATCAATGCACGACTGGCCATCTCAATGGCATACCGGTCGGTGGCGAACAGAGCCCCGGTTAATCCGTAAGGGGAGGTTTTGTCAACCAAACGAAGAACATCATTAAAGTCCTTGTCTTCATATACATAGAGTGTAAGAACCGGGCCAAAAAGTTCGGTCTGCATGGTATCATAGTTAGGATCCCGGGTAACAATTACGGTTGGCTCGATAAAATAACCTTTGCTCTTATCGTAATTTCCACCCGCGATGATTTCCACATCAGGGTGATTTTTTGCCTGGTCGATGTACCCCGTCAGTTTATTGAATGCTCGTTCATCAATCACGGCATTCACAAAATTGGAGAAATCCTCCGGACTCCCCATTTTAAATTGGCTCAGGTCGTCGAGTAGGTGGCATTTGACTTCTGGCCATAGTGAGGCTGGAATATAACCTCGAGAGGCGGCGGAGCATTTTTGACCCTGGTATTCGAATGCCCCACGTGACAGGGCAGTGGCTACTTCCACGGCTCTGGCAGAAGGGTGGGCGAGGACAAAATCCTTGCCTCCGGTTTCTCCAACCAGCCTGGGGAAGGTCTTGTACCCAGTAATGTTATTTCCCACACCCTTCCAAAGGGATTGGAATACCTCGGTAGAGCCAGTGAAATGGATTCCGGCCAGATCGGGATGGGCTAAAGCTACATCAGCTGCTTCTTTACCAGGCGCGAATACCATGTTGATGACTCCCGCAGGTAATCCGGCAGCCCGGAGCACATCCATGAGAATCTTGGCTGAGTATATCTGATTCTGTGCAGGTTTCCAAACTACCACATTGCCCATCAAAGCCGGTGCAGCAGCCAGATTCAGCGCTATCGAGGTGAAATTGAACGGACTGACGGCAAAGATAAATCCCTCCAGTGGCCTCTGTTCCAGACGGTTCCAGGTGTATAGATTGTTTTTAGGCTGTATATGATAGATATCGGCCATATACTGAACGTTAAAGTTCAGAAAATCAATTGATTCGCAAGCGGCGTCGATTTCGGCCTGATGGACATTCTTGGATTGGCCTAGCATGGTGGCCGCATTAATTTTATATCGGAAAGCACCTGATAGCAAACTTGCTGCTTTCAGAAAGATGGAGGCTCGCTGTTCCCAGGAAGTTTCTGACCATTTCTGGCGGGCTTCCAATGCGTTTTCAATGGCCTGTGTGACCTGCTCTCCGGTTCCCATGTGGTAGCGGGCAAGTAAGGTGTCATGGTCGTGCGGAGCCCGAATCTCCTCCAGGTTACCAGTGGTGACTTCCTTGCCACCAATGATCATCGGAATATCGATGATCCTGGATTTCAGCGTCCGAATGGCTTTTTCGATTGCTTTTCGCTCATCACTTCCCGGAGCGTACCCGCGAACTTCCTCATTAACAGGAGTTGGGGGGGTGAATATGCTAATCATGTTTGTAATTGTTATTAATTGGTTGATGAAGAATTGTGCCCAAATATAACAATCACAATTGTAAAAGGTTTGTTAAGCCAGAATAAAGAGATGGAATTCTCTTTATTCTGGCTATGGTTGGTTTGGTTTGGGCTCTGTTTTTCCCGGTTAAGTGGTACTAACGAATTCGAATAGATCCCATGTGGGATTCCAAATTGATGGTTGAGGATCCGTCACCGAAGGTACCGGTGGTTCTTTTCGGACTAACCCCGGGGATCTCCATTCCTCCTGATTTCTCTGTTGGATCAGCTTTGAACCCCTCTGGTAAACTAATGGAACCCATATTAGAAGTGGCATCCAGTCGATATCCTGCCTTTGGATCGACCCGAATGCTGATCTCTCCCATGTTCTGTTCAGCTTCGATGGACCGAAATCCAGCATCCACCGATCTGATATCAAGCGAGCCCATGCTTCCTTCGCAAATGAGCGAATGCAACAGATTTTCAATGACTACCTTGCTACTGGTCGACTCAATGTCTAAAACCTCCACCGTTCCAATCTCCAAAGTGGAAAACTGAGCTTCGAGATTGAGGGTTCCTGCCTTGGTGATTTTAACCGGACTGGAATACTGCATTTCGATATCAGCTTCGGTGATCTCGCCAATGGTGGCCTTACTGACGAACTGCATCTCAATGCTAGTCTCCGGACCCAGCAGTCCCAGTGCGTTCAGCGAACCGAACTGGATGCTCAGATCAATTGGACCGGTCAACAGGCCAAGACTGACATCCCCGAACTGATTAGAAAGCTCGGCGGCGATACCTTTCGGAGCTTTGACGAGATAATCGATGGTAAACGATCTTGACTCATCCTTTCCGTCATCGCGAGTTACTACCTTATTTTCAAGCCGTGTTTTGGCCATAATTCTGGATCCGCTGCTATTGATATCCACGTTGATACGGTCCAGCAACTTGTCGGCTTTCACTTGGTCAGAGGCTTTTGCTTCAATCTTCACTTCGATGATTACCTTGTTTTGATCCCAGGGTTCAACCGTCAGTTTTCCAAACTGGTTGTCAATTACCAGGACGGTCGACGAAGTGGTTGGGAATTCCTTCCGGATCTCTTTGGTTGCCCTTTGAGCCTGAGCTCCGGCAACGGCTACCGACAACAGTACAAGCGCAGCTATCGGTCTAAAAATACGTGAGTTCATTTTTTTCATTTTTTGGGTTATTGTTTGAATTGATTTGGTTGAGATAATGGATCAGTTCGTTCATGATGGATAGCTTAGTCTGATAATACCGGATCATTGCATGGACAATCCGTTCATCTCCCGGATGAGTGCCCATCTTTTGCTGCAGGCTCAGATAGACAGAATCCATGCCGGCCAGCTCATCCTGGACCATGCGTCGATAATCATCACCCTCCAGCGTGGTGGTCAGGGTGTCAATCGCCAGTGTGTTCTCGCCAATCCGACTGGTGTAGTAAAACTCTACCTTACCCAGATCAGGGTTAATATCGCTAAGCGTCAGTAAATCAGGATCTTGATCTATGAAGCGTTCATAGAGAAAGATGGCGGAGGCCAGAGCGATCAGGGCAATGGCAGCGATGGAGCTGACCCGATAAACCAGGTTTAGTCTTCTTCTGCGAGCTTCTCCCCGCAGTCTGGCTTCAAACCGCTCAACGTGCCCTGCTGATGGTTCTTCCTCTCCGAACATCTCTCTGTTTTCTTTGATCATGTTTTCTAGCCAATCCATATCTTCCACAATTTTTGTTATCCTGTTATCTTCCAATTAACTGGAGCAGTTTCTGTTTGCCCCGTGAGAGGTGAGCCCTGCTTGTTGAGGCCGGAATCCCCAGAATCTGCCCAATCTCCTCGTGATCATATCCCTCGAAAAGGTTGAGCGATAGCACCAGGCGGTATTTTTCCGGCAACCGTTGCATGGCCCTTTTTATCATTCCGACCTTCTCTTCGGTGGTTTCTGTTTTCTCAATACTTTCATCCTGATAATCAGTTTCTTCGGGTATGTCGGTAGTGAGCTCCAATACCCCCTTTCTCTTTCTGAGGGCATCCACCGAGCGGTTGATGACAATCCGTTTGAGCCAGCCGCCAAAGCTGATGCTCAGATCTATCTTTGTCATTGCCCGGAAAGCAACCAGGAAGGCTTCCTGCATCACGTCTTCCGCTTCCATGGGGTCCGACAGAATTCTGAGACTCACATGGTACATGGGTTTGTAATAGAGCTTGTAAAGCTTCATTTGCGCCTGTGGATCGCCCCTTTTGCAGGCTTCCAGGAGTTCCTGGTGGACTATCCTATGTTCGGTTGTGGTCTCCATGATTTCATTGATAAGACGAGACGAAAAAAAAAGTGCTGCAATTTTCCTCAAAAAAAATGCAGCACCGGTTAACCTAAGTTATCTAATCAACCTCCGCTGATCAGATGGATAATTTCAACCACATCCCCATCTTTCACGGTGCTGGTGTCATATTCCGGTTTCCGGATCAGGGTGCCGTTGATTTTCACCACCAGGCCATGGAAGGAAAATTTTTTGTATTGCATGATCTCTCTGATTGTCAGGATCTCACCAGGTATTTCTTCGGGTCGGTTGTTCAGTGTGATTTTCATGTTTTGGGGCCTCTGTATAGTGTCATAAATACTACGACAACCGGAGGTAATGTTTTGTTTAGTAGTTTCGGTAGTAGGATTTTAGTGTACTCTTTGCCTGATCGAATATGGGTTTAGTGAATTCTAGGAACATTTGCTGGTGTGGTGGTGGTGCCTCTGCCCTCCTCTTACACATTTCCAGCTGCTGGTGAGTCAAGGCCCTCTCATCGCCATTAAACTGGGCCCATTCGTTAACCCAGGTAAAGGTTCCGGGAAATTTTCGGCTCAATTTGGCTTTTCGGCTTTGCCCATCCAATATTCTCAGGGTTAAAACACCGCTTGAAACAACCTCCCTCCTGTTCGTTATTAGCTTAGCTTTCACTTTATTATACACGTCAACCTGCCTGCCGTCAATGGTTGCAGTTCCAACTTTAACCGAATCTTTGCTGGTGTACTCTTTTTCCGATCTTTTCTCGTTGACAGCTCCAACGATAAATTCTTCAAATTCCATGATCAGGATCTCATCAATATAGGGCAATTTTTTTGCCTCCTGGTTTGAGTAGAACCATACGAACTCATTTTTAATCCCAGTCTGCAGATAAGAATAGATTTGATCGTAGAAAAAGTCGGAACTGACCCGAAACTGTCCACGCACCGGGATTTGTTCGACCGAGACCTTTAGTGCCGCATCGAACTTGGCCTGTTCGATTTTTTTGTTGACATCCTGATAGCCAGGCACAAATCGATTTGCATTCAGGAATTGATCATAGGCATCCCGGGCTGCTTCACGGGTATTTTGATTCAGGAGGTTGACTCCCAGTTCGTAGGCTTCATGGGCGGCTTTCTGGCGGGCGGCGGTGAGTTGTTCGGAATAGGATGTTGGGTTCCGGAAGATTTCGAGGGCAGCCGGGCATTTGCGAATCTCCTCGGCCATGTGGTTCATGATTTCGTATTGCTCAACTGTTTTGGCATACTTTATTGGATCGGCGCTTCGGAGCAGCTGTTCGATCTCGTTAGTATGAGTTTCCAGGGCAAGGGGATAGGCCTGTCGGAGCGTTTGGACCGATTTCTTGTGGTCAGGGCTGTGTCGCAACCGCTCCACAGCCTGAATGACAGCTTGGGAATAGTTTCCCTTTTGATAAGCTTTTTTGCCTGAAGTGCAAGCGGTTGCCATCAGCACCAGGGCTAGGGCGATTAATAGGGGTAGTCTGGACATCGGGTAATTGTTATTTGGCTTTCAAAGATACTTTATTTGCCAAGGGGCTGAAAGAGCGGGTTCCATGGCCGGCTGCGATCAGGTTCAGCACGTTAAAGTCAAAGGGTTCAAATACCATTCCACACAGTCGCTTGATCGGCATTCCCCCAAACAGATCAATCGCCAATGGCGTGGAAGGACCGAGAAGAAAAATCTCCCCGGATGCCCCGATTTGGCTGAGAACCTCTGTAAAGGTGCCATTGAATATGGTGGTGGATGTCATGATGACCCGTTCAGCTTTCGCTAGAGCATCAGGCATTTCTTCAATCGGGGCTCTTTCATCACTGGTTTCTTTGAGGTCATAAACCTTCAGCGGGATCTTTTCTGCCCTGAAACGGGCAACCAATGGTTGAAAATCACCGACCATCACTGTTCGGGAGGTGCCAGAGAAGTCCACCACTTCGAAAATATCTCCTGATGATTCGAAATGCTGATGGCTGTTGTGACTGGCGTTAAAGTATGCGCAACAAAGAATCCGATGCTCCAATCGGGAATAATCTGGGGTACGGAGCGTCAGAGGATCTGTTTCCACCTGATGCCCCAAGGTGGCACAAACTCCAATATGACCATCATCCAACATAATAGCGACATAAGCCAAGCCTCTGGCTACGGCCAGAATCCGCCCGGGATCATAGGGATATTGGGCTGCCATTGAGGGAAAAGGATCCGATACAATCAAAATAGGGCTATAATTTATTGAAAATACATCGAAAATGCTTATTAACAGCGATATGCACGAAGATACATAATGATATAAATCATGCAATTAGGACCTTTGGGGTAATGTATAATTTTTAATTTTGCCTCAAATGTAAGGAAAAAGAAAAGCTGTATGGATATAAAAAAAATGCTCCAGGCGCACCGCCTTCTGGCCGAATTCAAGTACGACGTTACTCCGCTTGACAAAGGCTACACTGACAAGATTCTGTATCTGAATCTATCGGATAATTCCATGAGGATCAAGGATGTTGATCCACTCATGAAAGAAAAGTTCATCGGAGGCAAAGGCTACGGTTTGAAGCTATTATGGGAGGCAACCCGTCCAGATACCCGATGGGATGATCCTGAGAATGAGGTGATTATTTCATCCGGCCCGATTGGTGGTATAACACAGTATTCTGGCACCGGCAAATCGCTCGTGGTGACATTATCTCCGGCCAGTGGATCGGTAACTGACAGTAATGCTGGTGGCTACTTTGGCCCATTTGTGAAGTTTTCCGGCTTTGATGCGATTGAGCTTCAAGGGAAAGCTAAATCTGATATCATCATAATCATTGATGGAACCAAGGGAGTGATCCGTTTTGAAGAGGCTCCTGAAGAGCCGATGGATAGTCATCTGCTCAGTGAGATTCTTACTGAGATGTATGCTGATGATGAGGGTTCTAAGCAGAATGTCAGTGTCATCACCACTGGAATGGCTGCTGAGCATTCCTGGTTGGGAATGATCAACTTCAGTTTCTTTGACAAAAAGAAGAACCGTGTGAGACTGAAACAGGCGGGCCGTGGAGGAACTGGTACTGTGTTGCGTAGCAAAAAGGTGAAAGCCGTTGTTTGTAAAATCCCGGGCGTGAAGGGTAACATGAATAATGTAGTGGACCTGCCCGCTATCATGGAACGGGGGCGCCGCTTTAATAAGGAGATGCGCGATCTGGATGATTCACAGAGTGAAATGAAGACCAAGGGGACTGCGCACCTGATGGAAATTATGAACGACTACGACCTGCTGCCAACCAATAACTACAAATTCGGATCTCATCCAGAGGCTCACAAAATCGATTCGGAAGTCTGGAAATCCCTCTTTAAACAAGGAACTCCCGATGGCTGTTGGATCGGATGTAACATGTCCTGTGCAAAGGCTGTTGACCCCTTTATCCTGAAAACAGGGCCTTATGCTGGACAAA
Source organism: Bacteroidales bacterium (assembly GCA_012523435.1). Lineage (GTDB taxonomy): Bacteria > Bacteroidota > Bacteroidia > Bacteroidales > UBA12481 > UBA12481. The sequence continues at coordinate 14,779 of JAAYIP010000014.1, forward strand.
ACGTTCTTGTTGATGGACCGGAATATGAAAATGCTGCCGGACTTGGCTCTAACTGCGGAATTTTTGATCCTAATTATATTATTGAGGCCAACTTCTACTGCGATACCTATGGCATGGATATTATCAGCTGGGGAACCCTGCTTGCCTTTGTCATGGAGTGCTATGAAGCCGGAATTTTGAATAAGGAACGTACTGGCGGGCTGGAGCTGAATTTCGGGAACGCGGAAGCAGCGATCGAGTTGCTGCACCAAGTAGCCCGCGGCGAAGGTTTTGGCCTGATCGCCGGCAAAGGTGTGCGCAAAATGAAAGAGATCTTCGTTAAAGAGTTCGGCGCAGATCCAGCTTTTGTCAATGATATCGGAATGGAGAACAAAGGTCTCGAGTATTCCGAATATGTCTCCAAAGAATCCTTGGCCCAACAGGGTGGATTCGCCATGACCAACAAAGGTCCCCAACACGACGAAGCTTGGCTGATCTTTATGGATATGGTTAATAATCAGATACCTACGTTTGAAGATAAGGCAGAAGCTCTTCACTATTTCCCCATGTTCCGGACCTGGTTTGGCTTAGTAGGCCTTTGTAAACTGCCCTGGAACGACGTGGAACCGGCTAACAACGCCGAAACCGATGAGCCAGCCAAGGTGCCCGAGCATGTGGATAATTACGTAACCCTATACAAAGCTGTTACCGGCCGTGATTTCGATAAGCACCGGATGATCGAGGATTCGGAACGGGTGTATAATTTTCAACGGGTGTTCAATCTGCGACGGGGATATGGTACCCGGAAATCTGACGCCCAACCATTCCGTGCTGCTGGACCAGTTACTATTGAGGAATATGAAAGCCGTGCGGAACGGTATGATAAACAGTTGCTTGAACAGGTCGGGTTCGATCCGACCGGAAAATCAACCGAGGAAAAACTCAGAAGACTCCGTCAATACCGTGAAGCTCAGTACGAAAAACTGCTCGATGCAGTTTATTTGCGGCGCGGCTGGAATTCCAACGGCGTGCCGAAAATTGAGTTTTTGAAAAAAATAGGGATGGATCTGCCTGAGGTGATCGAGGTCGTAACTCCCTACCAGGAGTAAGTAGCCTAGTCTGCCCCTGTTTTTTCAAAAGCCCCGACCTTCGCATGAAAGAGATCGGGGCTTTTGCTATCTTTGCCGCCTCTTTGCGGAAATGCTCCACCAATTACATGACAGAACAAAAGATAGCAGAAAAAAGCCTTGAGCTGGGCCATGAGAAAATCCCACGATTGATGTGGCGCTACTTTGTGCCTGCATTTATCGGGGTGATCATGAATGCTACTTACAATATTGTGGACCGCATCTTTATTGGTCAGGGCGTTGGATCTTATGCCCTGTCTGGATTGAGTGTCGTTTTTCCAATCATGATGGTGGTGATGTCATTCGGCATGCTCATCGGGATGGGAGCAGGGGTCCAGGTTTCTATCAATATGGGGCGCGGAGATTTTAAACGTGCTGAGAAGGTTCTGGGAACTGGCCTGTTTTTAATGATCACTATCGGAATTATGGTCTCTTTCCTGGGCCTGGCTATTAAAGGTCCGATGCTCAATCTGTTTGGAGCTACAGAGCAAACATTGGGCTATGCTGATGATTATCTGAATATTATCCTCTGGGGAGTCGTGTTTCAGGTCGTCGGATTTAGCCTTAACAATATTATACGTGCTGAGGGTAACGCCAAAATAGCCATGCAAAGCATGTTGTTGAGCGGAGGGGTGAACCTAGTCCTCGATCCTATCTTTATTTTTGGATTAGATATGGGAGTCAAGGGTGCAGCCTACGCCACCGTCTGCGCTTCAATCGTCTTGGATGTCTGGGTTGTTGCTCATTTCTTGAGCAAAAGATCGGTTCTTCGCCTCAAGTGGCCTAATGTCAGACCGGATTGGAAAATCATCGGCCTGATCGTGAGCATCGGGATGGCTCCATTCTTCATGCACCTGGCCTCCAGTGCAGTTAATGCCGTGTTAATGAATCAGTTAATTAAATATGGTGGGGACTTGGCGGTTGGAGCTCTTGGAATCATAGCCTCAGTTTCCCAGCTGCTTGTGATGTCAATGATTGCCATCAATATGGCCAGCCAACCGATCATCGGATATAACTTTGGTGCCCGTCAATTTGATCGGGTCAAACAAACCGTCCGAAACGGTATTGTGGCAGCAACCGGAATCGGCTTGTTTGGATTTCTGATCGTTCAGCTATTTCCGCAATCAATTGTCTTGCTATTCAATTCCTCTGATAAGGAACTTTTTGACATTGCAGTCAAAGGACTTCGAATTTTTTTGATGCTTCTTCCACTAGTTGGGTTCCAGGTTATTGCTGCCAATTTTTTTCAGAATATCGGCAAAGCAAAAATGGCCACCTTTCTCTCCTTGCTGCGACAACTGATCGTTTTAGTCCCAACCCTTTTTATTCTGCCGGGAATGTTCGGCCTCACTGGCGTGTGGCTCTGCAGTCCGGTTTCAGATCTGATCTCGGGAATTATCACCGGAGCATTCCTCTGGTGGCAACTCAGAAAACTGGGCGAGGAGAATCCCGACCGGATTGCTGGGGATTAATCAGAACCTGGTTACCTTTAAGCCATGAAGAGAAAAAGATCTGTTATCGGAGTGGGGGCCTTATTGCTTCTGCTCCTGGCGCTTATCCTTTTGGGCGTGTGGAACCCTTTTGATTCTAGCCAGGCTGGTGCAAAAAGTGATCAAACCCTCACGATTTACCATGCAGGAAGCCTTTCTGTTCCAATGCGAGAACTGACTGATGCCTTTAAGCAAGAGAATCCCGGAGTGACTTTTCGGATGGAAGCTGCTGGAAGTATTCACTGCATCCGCAAGATCACCGAACTCAATCAGCCCTGTGATGTACTGGCAGTCGCTGATTTTAGTCTGATCGATGAGCTGATGATTCCCGATTTCGCTACCTGGAACCTCCAGTTTGCAACCAATGACCTGTGCTTGGCTTACACCGAACGATCCGGTGGCCAAGATTCAATCAATTTGAAGAATTGGTATAAAATATTGATTGATAATTCAATAGCATACGGCCGAAGTGATCCGGATGCTGATCCTTGCGGGTATCGAACCATTATGGCGTTGCAGTTGGCTGATCTCCTTTATCTTGGTGGAATCGGAGCGGAAGCTATTCTGGACAAAGACAATCGCTATATCCGTTCTAAAGAGACTGACCTCAACGCATTGCTCGAATCCAGAGCAGTAGATTATATCTTTACCTATCGCTCTGTGGCTGTCCAACATAAATTCCGCTACCTGCCCTTGCCTGATTCCATCAATCTGGGTAATCCCGACCTGGCCGAATGGTACGCCAATGCCGAGGTGTCAATCCCAGGTTCAAAACCCGGAGAACGGATCACTAAAAAAGGGGCCCCAATGGTTTACGGTTTGACTATTCCACCAAATGCAACTAACCGGGAGCTTGCTCTGAGCTTCATCCGCTTCATGGTCGATCCGGAAAAGGGTGGAAGAATCATTGAAGAGTGTGGACAGAATTTTATCAATCCCTTGTTTTCCCCGAAGAGTACACCGGAAGAATCCATTTTTTTGTAAACCCTGATAAAAATCGGGTTTAATATCATTTCGATATGCATATGTTTGCATAACGAAAAATTTTATTTGTATGAATAGAACACTTTTACTTTTTGTTTGGATGCTTTTAGCACCTATGATGACTCTGGCTCAGGGGCAGATCTCTGGGATAGTGCGCGACGCGTCAACAGGAAATCCTCTGGCTGGTGCGCACGTTAAAGATTCACGTTCCGATCTTGGAGCTGTAACCAATGAGAAGGGTCAGTCTACTTTAACCCTTACCGACAATCGGCAGCGAACCTTGCAGATCACTCACCTTGGATTCGAAACGGAAATGCTTCTGGTGAATCCTTCACAATTGAAGGGCCAGTTAGTCGTTGATCTTCAGCCGGCGATGATTAATGCTAACGCCGTTGTGGTTACCGGGACCAAAAGACAACAGCGGGTGATGGAGATACCGGGTCGGACCGAGTGGCTTCCTGCATCCCAATTAAAAGCAATTCCGGTAGGTCAGGTTGATGAATATTTAAAGACGATACCTGGGATTCAAGTTAGCCGTGAGCACGGAGTGGTTGATCATAATAGTACCGTGAGTATGAGGGGGTTGAGTGGTGGACAACAGGGCCGCTATTTGGTTCTTATTGACGGAATCCCCGTAAATAAAGCTGATGGCGGATCAGTCAACTGGAACAGCCTGAACACCTCCCAGATCAGTCGAATCGAGGTGGCTAAAGGTCCCGGATCCTCACTCTACGGTGGCCATGCAATGGGTGGGGTAATGAATATTATTCGTAGCAAGCCTATCAAAGCGTTTGAGGGTTCAGCCGAAGTGGACTATGGTAGCATGAATACCCGACGAGGGCGTGTTTCCATTGGTGGAAGGCCGGCTTTTGCCGATAATAAACTCTACTGGAACCTGAATGGATTTGGGGGAGCAAGTGATGGATATAATCAAGTACCGCTTGAGGAGCGGGACACAACCGATGTCCCCAGCGGAATGGAAGAGTGGAGAGGGGGCGCACGATTGGGCTATCAGATTACCCCAAACCATCTGGTCGAACTCTCTGCTTCCTATTGGTGGGATCGTCGCGGATCCGGAACACGCATTTTCAGCGAAACAGGAACCTATTTCGCTCACCAGGTCTTCGACTATTCTCTTAAGTATGAGGGAAAAGCAGGTGCAATGAACTGGTCTGCTGCTCTCTATCGTCAGGATGAAGATTACGAACGACTTAATGAATCCATCAAAGCCAAAGGTGATTCCTATGACTACACCTCCTACTCGGTGACCTCACGACGAATCGACCAGGGAATCCTGCTTAATGCTGACTATACTACTGGCCGCCATCGGATTACCATCGGTGGTGATGTCAAAGATGGATCAGTGGACGGGAAAGATATTTACACGACCTCCTCCGATATCGTAACAAACCAGGGCCGGGTACTGAACCTCTCGGCTTACCTCGAGGATCGTGTTGCTATTGTCAAGGAACGCCTGTTCCTTGTCGCCGGACTTCGCTATGATCATACCACTTTTAAGGATGGAGCCTTCTTTATAACGGATCCGACTTCAGCAACATCCATTCTGACTGATTTGGAGAACCTTAACCTTCAGGAGAATACCTGGTCCGAAATCAGTCCAAAACTGGCTTTAAAATACTCGTCTAAAAATGGACACTCAGCTTATCTGTCGTATGGCCATGGCTTTAGACCATCCATCCTGGATGATCTGTGCCGCTCCGGTTTTATTAGCGGAGGCTTCAAACGGGCCAACCCTTTCCTTGGACCTGAACGGCTCGATAACATCGAGTTGGGTGGGGATGTGCAAATCAATCAGAGTATTAAATTTACTCTAAGTGCTTATCATTCAAGAGGTAAAGATTTCATATACTTGGTTGGGACGGGTGATTCCATTGAGCAAGGGACTCGTAAGCGGCCGATCAGAGAAGCCCGCAACCTTTCCAAAGTGACCATCAATGGCGTTGAGTCTTCTTTACAGGCAGATTTTGGGAATGGATTGACAGCTTATCTAAATTATGCCTTTACCCATTCAATTATCAACGAGCATCTACCTGAA
>JAAYIP010000149.1 GCA_012523435.1 Bacteroidales bacterium
CAGACAAGCTTTTTCCCCTTCCTGCCGTCAATAAGCTATCGGATTATGCTTAATTAGTTGATCCTTATAACGTTGATCGCAACTCAGAAAACGAGAATTCTCCCCGTCTCCAGGATCATATTTTAGTCCAAGGTGTGTTTCTGGATTCCTGGACAATAGACGGACAAAAGGGCAAAAACAAGGTAATACTAAAACCGGACTTCCTGATAATCAAGTAGTCCGGTTTTAGTATCGAGGTCACAAGCGGACTCGAACCGCTGTACACGGTTTTGCAGACCGTTGCCTAACCACTCGGCCATGTGACCAGTTAGCGGAACGCAAAAGTAGGCATTCCGCTAATAATCTCAAAATAGGATTGGAATAGGCTTACATGCCACGTCCGCCGCCACGACGAGGGGTGTCTTTGTATCCACCTCCGCCGCCGCCGCCGCGATAACCGCCGCCGCCACCTTTGTTGTATCCGCCGCGATCACCGCCACCGCCACGATAGCCACCGCTACCACCACGAAAACCGCCACCGCCACCACCAAAACCGCTCTTGCGCTCAGTGCGCTCCTCAGCCTGGTTTACTACAATGGTACGACCATCAATCTCGGCGCCATTTAATGCTTCGACGGCCTTCTTGGCCTCTTCGTCATCAGGCATCTCAACAAAACCAAACCCTTTGCTCCGTCCTGTAAACTTGTCGGTGATGATCTTAGCGGAGCTGACTTCACCGTACTCTTCAAATACCTCCCTTAATTCGGGCTCACTGAGACGAAAAGGAAGACTGCCTACGAAAATGTTCATTTCAATTGATAATTACTGTAACAAATACTTTAAGTGATTGATAATAATCCTACAAAAGTACGAATTTTTCAAAACCAACAGGTAAGCATCGAAAAATTTCCCACCAAGACGAAGTTACTCATTTACTGATAAATCACCTTCAACTTCCCGGCTTAACTCTACACTGACCGCTCCAATTTTGCCACCCATCGGGGGATTTAGCTTGGTAACCTTGACTGTCGCACGCTCCAACTGCTCAAAGTGAGCAAACAGCGTGTCTAAAATCCGCGCTGCCAAATGCTCTAAAAGATAGGACTTCTCCTGCATCTGCTCCTTAACCAGCTTGTAAGCAACTTGATAATTCAATGCATCCTTGATCCGGTCACTCGTTGCCGGCAACGTACAATCCGCCTCCATCTCCAGATCTACAATGAACCGATTGCCAACAATCCGCTCCTCCTCGTAACAACCGTGAAACGAGTAAAACTCCATTTGCTCTATCCGGATCAACCCCATATCAATCTTGCTTTAAACACGCGAAGATAAACAATCCCACAGAGCCAAAAACACTATCTTTGCCTGGTTTATTCAAACAAGATCATACTATGACAGACGACAAGCCCACTCCCGCAGCCAATGAGGCTCGATCCCTGAATTTCATCGAACAGATCGTTGAGGAAGATATCCGCTCGGGCAAACACAAAGCACGTGTGCATACCCGATTCCCACCCGAACCCAATGGCTACCTGCATATCGGTCACGCGAAAGCTTTTTGCCTGGATTTTGGTATCGCAGAAAAATATGGCGGCCTGTGTAACCTGCGATTTGATGATACAAACCCCATCACCGAAGATACCTCCTACGTCGATTCCATCCGCAAGGATATCCATTGGATGGGATTCGACTGGGGTAATCGGGAGTATTATGCATCCGACTATTTCGATCAACTCTATGATCTTGCTGTTCAGTTGATTAAGAAAGGTAAAGCATTCGTCTGCCAACTCACTGCCGATGAGGTCAATGCCTCCCGAGGCACCGATTTCGAACCCGACAAGCCGAGTCCGTACCGTGACAGACCGGTGGAAGAGAACCTCCAGCTGTTCGAACGGATGAAAAATGGCGAGTTTCCCAACGATTCCATGACGCTGAGGGCCAAAATTGACCTCTCCTCACCTAATATGCATATGCGCGATCCGATTCTTTATCGTATCCGTCATGCGCATCATCATCGAACGGGCGACAAATGGTGTATCTATCCGATGTACGACTGGGCCCACGGTCAGAGTGACTCAATCGAAGGAATTACCCATTCCCTGTGCACCTTGGAATTCGTACCCCACCGGCCACTATATGAGTGGTTCATTCGGGAGCTGGAGATCTTCCCCAGCCGCCAGATTGAGTTCGCAAGGCTCAATCTAAGTTATACCATCATGAGCAAACGCAAACTGCTTCAGCTGGTCAAAGAAGAACACGTCAAAGGCTGGGATGACCCACGGATGCCAACCATTCACGGGCTCAGGCGCCGTGGATACACCCCCGAATCGATCCGCCAATTTGCTGATATGGTCGGGATTGCCAAACGCGAAAATGTAATCGATGTGGCTCTGCTGGAATACTGCATCCGCGAGGATCTCAACAAGCGTGCCCCGCGGGTCATGGGTGTGCTCAACCCGGTGAAACTGATTATCGACAACTATCCCGAAGGGAAAACGGAATACCTCGATACCGTTAACAATCCAGAGGATCCGGAAGCAGGCACCCGCTCTCTGCCTTTCTCCCGTGAACTTTGGATCGAGCGTGAGGACTTCATGGAAGATCCTCCGAAAAAATTCTTCCGCCTCTCACCCGGAAATGAAGTGCGACTTAAATCAGCTTATATTGTTAAAGCTGAATCAGTTGAAAAAGATGCCGATGGAATCATCACCGCCATTCATTGCACCTATGATCCACAGAGCCTGAGTGGCTCCGATGAAGCTAAACGAAAAGTGAAGGGTACGCTGCACTGGGTATCTGCTGCCCATGCTCTTGATGCTGAGGTACGGCTATATGACAGGCTCTTCAATGACCCCGATCCGGATGGACATAAAGGCCACAATTTTAAGGAGTTCCTGAATCCTGACTCGCTTACCATCCTCAATCATTGCAAGGTAGAGCCATCGCTTGGTGAAGCCAGCGAGCTGGATCACTTCCAATTCATCCGACTAGGGTGTTTCAATCTGGATCCCGATTCCTCAGTTGGCCATCTGGTTTTTAACCGGACGGTCGGGCTTAAGGATACCTGGGCAAAAATGAAGCAGTAAAGAGCGAGGATTGTATTAAGGTCGTAACTGTACTGGCA
>JAAYIP010000150.1 GCA_012523435.1 Bacteroidales bacterium
CACGGTTATGACTGCAGGTAATCAGCAGAATAGCTGCACAGTCGCTCGGGTCGGTGATGCGGTTGACATGGGAACAGTCGTTATGATAGATAGAACAATTATTAGTGGTGGTCATTCGAATGCCGAACCCACAGTTCCAGTTTACGATATTATCATTCACTGTGATGTTATCGCACTCATACAGAGCTACTCCATCGTTTTGTTGAGTCATCAGGTTGCCCGAAATCTCTGAATCGGTACAGCGGTCGAACAGGACACCGCCACCCAGTGCTTCACCCACTCCGGTGTAGATGGAGATCCACCCGGAAGTGTCTTTTTTATTGTAGGAGAAGTTGTTATCAAGAACGTGAATATCAGTTGATTGCTTTGCCGAAAGAGCGTAGAAGTACTTCTCAACCTTATGAAAATTGCGAATGGTGATATTCCTCGAATTTTCAATGTTAAACAGGAAGCCGGTAAAGGCGACTCCGGTCACTTCCACATCCGTTCCATCGATGATGATGTTCTCCTTATTCATGATGCGAATTACCCCGTCACGCCCCATATCGGCAAAGTCATAGCTGCCTGGTTCTATCCGGATATTCGAGTTGGAGGGGATCTCCATGTGATCGGTTAGTGGCAGGACAGTCTGAGCATTAGCGGCCGGAAGGAGGCAGATGCTCAACAGAAGGGCCAGAATTTTTTTCATGGTGATTAGTTTATTATTCAAAGCTAAGAAAATCAGATGAAGATCAGGTCGGTTCAGGTTTAGGATGTATTGATGTGTAAACCGCTAACTGTTTTATCTTTGCTGATATTTATACTGCCATGCCAAACACGATACATCCTGCCAAGATTTACCAGGTGTTGTTGTTAGCCGCTATTGTGGGTATCGCCCTGGTTCTATGGCGGCAGCTCAGCTTTCTGTTTCCATCGCTGTTGGGAGCTGTAGCTCTATACATTCTGTTAAAGCAGCCCATGGCCTGGCTCATGAAAATTAAAAAGCTGAAAAGCTGGGTGGCGGCTGGTATTCTAATGCTTTTGACTGCGCTATTGATTGTCCTTCCGACTTTCTTTATTATCAGAATGTTGATTTTCAAGGCCTTGCCATTTGTGGAATCGCCACAGTTTTTTATCGACATCTTTAACAAGATCAACATCTATCTTCGGGATGAGTTGGGACTGAATATTCTGAACCGGGAGATGCTGGTGAATCTGAGTGGCAGGTTGACTGATGTTGCCCAGCAGATGATCAGTGGCACGCTTCAGACGGTTTTGATCCTGGTTTTTATGTATCTGTTTCTGTTTTTCATGATGATCAACAGCCGGAAGATGGAGTTGTATGTTCGTCAGTATCTTCCATTTAGGCAAAGCAATAAACAAAAATTGCTGGATGAAGTAACCAGGATGGTACGCAGTAATTCCATCACGATCCCGGTGGTTGCCTTGCTACAGGGGTCGGTTGCCATGATTGGCTACATGCTTTTTGGTGTTGCTGAGCCGGTTCTTCTGGGGGTATTGACGGCCTTTGCCTCCATGATTCCGGTTGTGGGTGCGATGCTGGTTTATCTGCCTGTGGTTATTTATACTCTGGCTATCGGAAATTTCGTCCCAGGTCTTGCTCTGATGGCGTGGTGTTTTATTCTCGTGGGGTCTGTGGATAATGTGGCCCGTTTCCTTCTCCAGAAAAAGTTAGCTAATGTTCATCCGTTGATCACCATTCTGGGGGTGTTGGCCGGGACCAAACTATTTGGACTGATCGGGCTGATTTTTGGGCCTCTGATGATTTCCCTGTTTGTTGTGCTGGTTCGCATCTATTTCAATGAATTTGGCCGCGGCAAAGCGGATGATTGAGATTGTGAAGGTGGATAAAAGCAGGGAAATTGCCAGGCAAAACCGCTATCTTTAACCCGGTAACAGTAAAAGATGAAAATTGCTAATATGCTCACACGCATTAACTTCCGGGATATCGGACAAATACCTCTGCCGGATGGACGAAGGTTCAAACCAGGTCTCCTCTATCGCTCTGCTGTGCTCCAAAGGCTCAACCAAGAGGACAGAAACACGATCGATAACCTTGGCATCCGAACCGTTGTTGATCTACGCTCCATCCAGGAACAGGAACGAAAACCAGGGAAATTGCCGGGACAAAACCGGGTATCCCTGCCTTGTAATATCGATCAACGGACTCGTGAACGCCTTAAACCACTGCTGTTTAGACGAAATTCCAACGAAAGCATCATCGCAGTGATGGATAACGTGTACGCCGAAATGGTCGATCTGATGATGAAACCCATGGCCGCCCTGATCCATTTGATCCTAAACCCCAATAACCTTCCTATGATCATCCACTGTCGCGCGGGTAAAGATCGTACCGGATTTGCCGCCGCCATGATCCAGCGATTAATGGGGGCGGAATTGAAACCAGTCTTCGATGATTACCTTCGCTCAAATCTCTTTATGAAAACACAAATCCGACAAGGACAATGGAAACTGCGCCTCATCACCGCCGGATTAATGCCCAAGGGAAACCTCCAGGCTGCCTTCGAGGTGCGCCGGGAGTTCCTGCAAACAGCTTTCGACTATATCGATGAAAAATATAAAGGCGTTGAAGGATATTTCCTCGCTGCCGGAATTAGTAAGGAGAATATCCAGGAACTGACTACCATCCTAACCGAACCAGCCTAGCTCAAGAACTTTTAAATGGGAAATTATTATGATTAAAGTGCAGAAAATCAAATACTTAACATTCTTTGCTTTTTTACTGACTCTTGCCCTTTCTGGTACAACCCTTGTCGCTCAACCGGATACTATCCGGATAAGCGATTTCGGACTGATGCCAAATACCAGAGTTAATGCGGTCCCCTACGTCCGGAAAGCCCTGGAAGCTTGCCAATCCAAATCAGAAGTTGTTCTGCTATTCCAGCAAGGCCGGTACGATTTCTGGCCGCACCAGAGTCAGGAGAGAGTCTATTATGAGTCGAATACCACCGATATTAACCCCCGCCGATGCGCTATCCTGATCGAAGAGATGAGCGGACTGACCATCGATGGCGGAGGGTCGGATTTCGTGTTCCACGATCGGATGCAGCCTTTCACCATTGACCGGAGTGAGCGAATACACATCAGGAATCTGAGTATCGACTGGGATATTCCCTTGACTGCCGAATCCGAAATCCTCGATGTGACCCCGGAATGGATTGATATCCGGATCGACTGCTGTGAGTCGCCCTATGTGCTGGAAGATGGAAAAGTCTTTTTCGTCGGCGAAGGATGGAAGAGCCCCTGGCGAAGTGCTATGGAGTTCGACCGCGAAACCAGGGCGGTGGCTTACAAAACGGGCGACTGGGGATGCCTGGGGGCCGGGTGGCGCGATTATCAGGCCGAAGAGCTGGAGCCTGGAGTACTTCGGTTACATCATCAGTTTAAAAGAGTTCCGGCTAAAGGGAACCTATTGGTGATGAGGCACAGTGAGCGTGACCACTCCGGCGTCTTTATCACCGAAAGCCGGGAGATCGCACTGACCGATCTGCAAATGTATGCCAACTGCGGACTGGGAATCCTTTCCCAATACTCAGAGGATCTTACGTTTAGACGAGTTAATAATGTTCCCAATCCGGCAAAGAACCGCATCCTGGCAGGTCACGATGACGGATTTCAGGTCTCTAATTGCCGTGGAATGGTCATCATCGATGATTGCCGCTTTCATGCCTTGATGGACGACCCGATCAATGTGCATGGGACCAGCGTGCGGATTATCGAAAAGATGAGCGAACGTACCTTGTTATGCCGTTTCATTCATGATCAGAGCATCGGAATGCCCTGGGCCCGCCCCGGTGAAAGGGTGGGATTTATCCATGGCCCAACCATGGTGACTGTCGCCGAGGGCGAAACCGCGGCGTTTAATGTCATCGATACCACCGACTTCCTGGTCACCTTTGTGGATCCTGTTCCTGATGATATCAAAGCCGGAGATGCCCTGGAAAATCTAACCTGGGCTCCAGATGTCCTAATTACCGGCTCACACTTTGAGAGCTGCCGCGCCCGTGGAGTTCTCATCACAACCCCGGGATCGGTGGTGATCGAAAATAATCGCTTCGAATCCAGCGGATCCGCTATCCTGATATCCGGTGATGCCAACCAATGGTACGAGTCGGGCGGCGTGAAAGATGTGCTGATCCGAAACAACCACTTTACCGATTTGTGCCTGACCTCCATGTACCAGTTCTGCGAAGCGGTCATCAGCATCTACCCGGTAATCCCTCAGCTAGATCCAAAAGCCCCAGCTTTTCATCGAAACATCAGGATAGAAAATAATCACTTCGATCTGTATGACTATCCACTCCTTTTTGCCCGCTCAGTTGATGGCTTGGCATTTGTCGGTAATACCCTGGCCCATAGCACCCGCTTTGAGCCGTGGCACCCGAGAAAAACAACCATCACCCTTGATGCCTGCAAGAATGTCCTGATCGAAAATAACCAGGTTGATCCTGAAATTCCCGGCCGAACAATCACGATTGAAAAGATGAAAAAGAGTGACCTGCGCATGAAAAGAGATCAGTTTACCAAGATATTATGAAGAAGGCACTTTTAGTAGTTTTGACAGGTCTGTTGGGATTAACTCTCCAGGCCCAGCAGGTAGTGGAGGTTGACCTGGGAAGCCAGGGTCCGGCTTTTAACGGAATCGGTGCTGTCAGCACTGGTGCCTCCTCAAAACTCCTGTTTGATTACCCGGAACCCGAACGGAGCGCAATTCTCGATTGGCTGTTCCTGCCCGGATACGGAGCAAGCTTGCATCACCTGAAAGTCGAGATCGGAGGTGATGTCAATACCTTAACCGGAACAGAACCATCTATCGCTCATACCCGTGAGGAATTCCTGAATCCCCAACCTGAATTTTTCCAACGAGGTTCTCAATTATGGCTGATGAAAGAGGCCAAAAAGCGAAATCCTGATATCATCCTGGAGGTGATTCAATGGGGCGCCCCGGGATGGATTGGTAATGGTGAGTTTTTCTCACAGGAAAATGCTGACCTGATTGTCCGTTATCTGCTTAAAGCAAAGGATTTCCACGGTATTGAGGTTGATTACTGCGGAATCTGGAACGAGCGCTTTATGAGCTTCGATCGACCGAAAAATGTCTCCTGGGTTAAACTCCTGAAATCTGAGCTTCGTAGAAATGGCTTGAATACCAAGATTGTAGCAATGGATGAGGTCTCAACCTTCAATATTGCCAAAGATCTGCTTAAAGACCCCGAACTGATGGATGCCGTTGATGTCCTCGGAAGTCATTACCAATCATGGAATCCCCTCTCTTTCAATGAAAAACAGGTGCTTCAGACGGGCAAGCCACTCTGGTCAACCGAAGATGGACCCTGGCGAACCGACTGGGAGGGAGCAAAGGCACTGGCTCGCCTGTTTAATCGGAATTATATAACCTTTGGGATGACGAAGACGTTGGTATGGAGCTTAATTACAGCTCATTACGAGAATCTTCCAACCCCTGTGGCCGGCCTGGTTAAGGCTAATACGCCCTGGAACCGCCATTTTGAGATAACCCCGACTCTTAGGGCAGTATCCCATTTTACCCTGTTTACCCAGCCTGGCTGGAAATATCTTCCTTCTTCTTGCGGACTGACAGTGGATCAGACCACTAGCTATACTACCCTGGCTTCCCATGATGACCAAGAGCTGACGATACTGATTGAAACTATACAATCTGCTGTACCTCAAATGTTTAATATAAAGGTTCCCAGGGATTTTGCCAACCGGCAGTTTTATCTGTGGCGATCCGATTCAACCCAACTGCTGGTGCTGCAACGTCAATTGGAGACCGGCTCTATTAACCTTCGCATCACCCTCGACCCGGGGGGTATCTATACCCTGACCACCATAGAACGGCAGAACCTGCCAAAAAATCCGCGATCATCCCTGACCCGCAATGCGATGCTTGCCGGATTTCCTTTGCCTTATGGCGACGCTTTCCACGATTATCCTGATGGATCTCTTCCAAGATATACCCAGGATCAGGGCGGAGTCTTCGAAGTGGTCAGCGATGGAGAGAATAAGATATTACGACAAATGGTTCCTACTGTAGTCATCGAATGGTCACAACGCCTCAACCCGGAACCCTATACCATGCTGGGAGATCTGACCATGCGGGATTATGCTCTGTCTATTGATGTGATATTTAATAGGTTGGAACAAGTCGCATCGGTCATGGGTCGTGTCGGCAAAGTATCACAATATACCATTGACCCTCCACCTGGTTATTGGTTACGGATGGTTGCTGATGGTAACTGGGCGCTGGGTCGTACCGATCCGCCTATCCTGCAGGGGAAAATCGATATGACACTGGATTGGCCAATGTTAAAGCATTCATTTCCAGATCATACGATCAATGTGCGCACCTTCCGTCTGGATGAACTCGAGCAATTGGACCCTAGCAAACTGAACCTGTTTAAAGGGTTGTCCGAACTCTTGGCCACCTCCACAGATCCCGAGAACCTTAAATTGGTGGTCAGTTTCGATGGTAATTACTATGTTAGTCGTGATGTTATTCTCGAAGAGGGGCATGCCACGCTAGAGTATGACAACTGGAATAACTTGAAAATTAAGTTCTTAGGAGATAAGATTTCTGGTTATGTCAACGACATGCTGGTTGTCAGAGCAACCGACTCAGCTTACCCTTCTGGTATGGCAGGATTTGGATGTGGATGGCACCAAACTGATTTTGACAACCTTCAGATATCCCTCGAAGAGTAAGTAGCAAAGAAAAGCCGACTTTGGAAAATCAATAATCGCAAAACCTTTCATGCACCGCTCCCCGCTTCGTCTTTTTTTCTGGTTGCTGACGGCTCTGGCTTTTGCCGGGTTACTGCTTCCGTTCTTGTTCCATGATGGTATGTTTCTCGATGGACTCACCTATGCTTCAATTTCCCGAAATATGAGTGAGGGAATCGGAAGCTTATGGAAGCCGCATTACACCGCAACCCTCTATCCTTCGTTTTATGAGCATCCCCCCTTGGTGTTTGGGATACAATCGCTTTTTTTCAGGGTTTTAGGTGATGGTATCATGACTGAAAGGCTCTACTCCCTGTCCACCGCCCTGATGACTGTTTGGGGAATCGTGGCGATCTGGAGGCTTTTTAGTCGCGAAACCCGCCTGGCAAATTATTCATGGCTGCCCGTTCTTCTCTGGATCATGACCCCCGTGGTCTTCTGGTCCTATCGGAATAATATGCTTGAAAACACTTTGACGCCATTCACCCTTTTTGCCATCTGGTTTCTCTGTAAAGCTACTCTGACTGGCCGATACTGGTGGCTCTTGCCGGCCAGTTTGCTCATATTCGCCTCGTTCCTGTCCAAAGGACCAGTTGGATTGTTCCCGCTGGTGTCCATCCCCGTTTATGCGCTCTCGGTGAAAAAGATATTCGATCTGAAGGACCTTTCATTCTCTACCCTGGCTATTCTGCTGCCAATATTTTTCCTCCTGATCCTGTTTTGGGTTGCCCCCGACGCCAAAATCAGCCTGCAAAATTATCTGAACAGTCAGCTGATTCCATCGCTTAGCGGATCCAGAGAGGTAACTTCAGCATCGCGTTTCACGATTCTCTATTATCTGCTCCTGCAAATGGCTCTCCCCATCATCCTTTGGGCGGTGTTCCGGATTACTGCCATACGACGCCGTCCTGCTCAGAATGTTGAGACCGAGCACCGACATACCGGTCTCTTTTTGATCCTCGTAGGACTGTCAGCTTCGTTGCCTTTGATCATCACGATGAAACAGCGCGATTTCTATCTGGTACCCGCCATTCCCTATCTGATTCTGGGAATCAGTTTTTACCTGGCTCCCTTAATTGAGGACAAGCTGAAAGGGGTCAAAGATTCAATCTGGCGCTGGATTTCAATCCCTGTGGCATTGGCTCTAATATCAATCCTTGCCTATACAACAATCACGGCCGGGAAGCCCGGCCGTGATCAAAATATGGTTAATGATGTTAGACAGATCTCAACAATTCTGCCGGAGGGCGCTGTCCTGCAAACTAGTGTTGCAACCTGGCAGAACTGGAAGCTCGCCGCCTACCTGGCCCGATATGGAAATATCAGCCTCGACTGCGATTCCCCCCGGGAGTATATCCTGGTGGATGAAACGATCCAGGATAAAACCTTTGAAATAGACTGTCCTACTGATCAAGTGCTTAAAGGTCAATTGGTTACGCTCTATTTGAAGCGGTGATTCCAGATCGTTCGGATTTTTAATTAGATCTGTACCTTAACTTCAATAGTAATCATGCTGGTTCCTTGGGTTCCAACAATATTCTTCAC
>JAAYIP010000151.1 GCA_012523435.1 Bacteroidales bacterium
AGTACCCCTGCCATCCAACGGCGGATGGCAGGAATAAATGAATATTCAAAAATGGAGGTTCGACCAGCTGAACAGATACCTCCTTCATTCGGATCAGCGGACTCTCCGTACTCCTGTCCGGCGTAAATCATGACAGGGCCATTATTCATAAAGGTAGCTAATGCCAAGGCTGGCAGACCGGGCCAGGGATTACCAGCAAATTCACGGGAAGCCAAACGCTGCTCATCGTGATTTTCGATAAACCGAAGCATTTTATTATCAAGCCCTTGTAAGGTTTTCCAGATGCTGGTGATTTCACTGGCTCTCCTCTTTCCGATAATGACTTCACGGATAGTATCATAGAACCCGGCCTTATCATAGAGGTAGTCAAATCCGGCAATTTCGATATAGGAAAAATAGCGCTCCGGCTCATATAACTCCGCAATGAAGGTCATGGCCGGATATTCATTTTTGATATTTCCAATAGCAAACCGCCAAAACGATTCGGGCACCATTCCGGCCATATCACAACGAAAACCATCAACTCCTTTACCAGCCCAGAAGCTGAGAATATCCGTCATCTTTATCCAGGTGTCCGGTATCGGATTAAAAAAAGTATCTCCTGTTTGATAATCGATGCCATAATTCAGCTTAACTGTTTCATACCAATCGTGAGGTTGCGGATTGGGATGAAAGACATCATTTCCGGTGGCACGGGCCGGCTCCTCACGATAACCGTGAAGATCCAATACTGTCCCAGGCAGGTAATAGAAATTATTCTGCGGATGAAACTGAACCGTTGGGTCATCTCCTTCACCAAGATCGTGGATTTCAACTGGTTTGGTTCGTGAGGTATAATCTCGCGCTACATGGTTCGGGACAAAATCTATGATGACTTTGAGTCCTGCATCATGCACTCTTTCAATTAGTTCCTTAAACTCATTGAACCTTTCACCTACCGAAGTTGCCAGATCAGGATCGAGATCATAGTAATCATTAATGGCATAAGGAGACCCGGCTTTTCCTTTCACAATACCCGGGTGGCTTGCTGGTAAATCGTCACTACTGTAATCGGTTCCCGTGGCATGTCGGATTACTCCGGTCAGCCAGATATGCGTAATTCCAAGTATCTGAAGTTCTTTTATAACCTCCTTCGTGATGTCGGCAAATCGGCCACATCCGTTCTCCTCGATCCCCCCTCCAGCTTTCCCACTGGTATTGAGATTGCCGAACAATCTGGGAAGGAGTTGATAAATCACCATTTTTTCTTTCATGTCAGCTTCACCGACCGATGAACTTTAGCCGGGCGGATACGTTTTAACACGATACCGGTCCGGGCTGGAAGGTAGAGCCTTACCTGATACCCGCTTCCTAGTTTTCCTAATGGCTCTGCACTATACAACATTGTGTCATCAATTCTTCCAAAACCTTCAAAATCAAGATGATCTGTATTCAATTCAATGGTGTAATCCGCTGGTTCTGCGGGAATTCCGTAACCGGTATAGGATTGACTGGGGTGAAAATTAAAAACAAATAGATAACCACTTCTTTGAAAAGCCAATACGTTATCAGCATCCTGGGCCAGAACGAAAGCCAAAGGCTCGCTGTCGGGGAATTTCATGGAGGAGAAAAACGAGATCATTTTCTGATCAAACTTTTGGAGGCCCGCATACTTTAAGTCGGCATCTTCGGCCAAGTGCCATTGTCGACGCGCATAGTGATAGGACCAGTTGTTTCCCTGGCGGGGGAAATCGATCCACTCAGGATGCCCAAATTCATTGCCCATAAAATTCAGATACCCACCACCGTGGGTTGCCAGTGTGACCAGTCGGATTAATTTATGAAGAGCAAGTGCCCGGTCGATGATCAGACTAGGGGTTAATTTTGACATGTGGGTGTACATGTCGCGGTCGGCCAGCCTGAAAATGATAGTTTTATCTCCAACCAACGCCTGATCGTGCGACTCAGCATAGGAGATTGTCTGCTCCTCTATCCTCCTATTGGTCAATTCGTAAAAGATTTGAGACATGATCCATTGCTCATCCGGGATCTCTTTAATGATTTTGATCCAGAAATCCGGTATGCCCATGGAAAGCCGATAATCAAAACCAAGGCCGCCAGACTCAGGTTTAGAGGCCAATCCGGGCATGCCACTCATATCTTCTGCTATGGTTACTGCATAAGGATTTAATTCATGAATTAAAAGATTAGCTAATCCAAGATAAGTCAGAGCATCTTCATCCACATTCTCATTGAAATAGTCATGATAGGAAGTAAAGGCTTTCCCCAGGCCATGGTCGAGATAAAGCATGCTGGTAATACCGTCAAATCTAAAACCATCAAAACCATACTCTTCCAACCAGTACCGGCAGTTCGACAAGAGGAAATAGAGGGTAAAGTTATTTCCGTAGTCAAAACAGAGAGAATCCCATGCCGGGTGCACTCTACGTTGATCTTGGTGAAACAACATTCCGGTGGTACCATCGTACAACCCGGGTCCCTCCAGGATGTTCTTAACTGCATGAGAATGAACGATATCCATAACCACCCGGATACCAAGGTGGTGAGCTGTCCGGATCAGTTCTTTCAGGTGTTCTGGGGTTCCAAAACGGCTGGAGGCAGCAAAGAAGTTAGAAACGTGATAGCCAAAAGAGCCGTAATAGGGGTGTTCCTGGATGGCCATCAATTGGATCGTATTGTAACCCAGTTTATGGATTCTGGGTAAGACCTTCTGTGTGAAATCAAAGTAGGTGTTCACTTTACCTTCTTCTGATGACATCCCGATATGGGCTTCATACACCAAAAGAGGCTCTTTGGCTGTTGGCCGAGGGAGGTAAGATGGGGGAGTGGATGGTGGGCAATAAACCTGGGCGTTGAACACTTGAGTCACTTCATCCTGAATCACCCGTTTTGCCCAGAGTGGCAGACGGAAGTCACCGCCACCGGCCCAAGAGATAAAATATTTATATTCATCAAGGTGGTGAAGGTCTTCAGGATTTAATTTCAACTCCC
>JAAYIP010000015.1 GCA_012523435.1 Bacteroidales bacterium
ATGACTTCTTGCAGGCGTCTCTCAGGAAGCTATCCAAAGCCATACTCATGGATGGACACTCTGGGGAGGGAACGCGCACATCGATGCGGAGCCCAAGAGCCTCAGCTGCTTTTGCGGTATTAGGGCCGAAGGTAGCGATCAGTGTTTCGTTCTGAACGAACTCGGGAAAATTCTGGAATAGCGACTCAATACCTGCCGGGCTGTAGAACACCATCATTTCATAATCCTTCAGATTAAGATGCCGGAGATCTGAGCTTAAGGTCTTATAAAAATAGGCCTTTGTAAACTTCAGGCCTTTGCTGCTAAGCAATGCCGGAATTTCATCATTATGAACCGTTGATGTAGGGACCAGAAATTTTTCTTCCTTATTCTTAACCAGCACATCCTCAAGATCTTCGATGGTTTTCTTCCCAAAGAAAATTTTGCGTTTCCGATAAACGATGTACTTCTGCAGATAGACTGCTATCGATTCGGAAGTGCAAAAATACTTCATCGAATCCGGAACAACGATTCTAAGCTCTTCGCAGAGGCGAAAGAAGTGGTCGATAGCGGTTCGGCTGTTAAAGATGACAGCGGTATGCTCCAGGATATTGATCCTGGCCGACCGGAACTCTTTGGCGGAAACCCCTTCGATGTATATGAACTGGTGGAAATCAAGAGTAACCTTGTGTATTTCTTCCAGTTCCGAGTAAGGTGACTTGTCGCTTTCCGGCCTAGGTTGGGAGATAAGAATTTTCTTGATTTTCAATATACAGTCTCCTAATTTTCTTATCAATACTTGTTGTTCAAATATCCTTAAGCAGGGCACTCATTCCCCACCATACAGGAAGAATTTCAAGGGTACAAAGGTATAAAATCTTGTAAAATAAATTGATGCCGATTGTTTTCAGCACTTTTAACTCTCTGATCACGCTATAAATAAGCCATGCAGAAAGGGCCAACCAGATAAGGATTAGGGCCACCAACCGGAGGGGTGTTGACAAAAAAGGCACGATAAAAACAGGGATCATTCCGTAGAATCCCAGGAACTGATAATTGACCAACCAGATCTGGTTAAACCGGCTCGACAGGTCGGGAATTTGAAACAGCCATCCAAAAGCGGCACTAATGAACAGCCTGAACACCAGATACATGACAAGAATTGCCAGCAGTTTCAGATAATCAGACATTGGGTTCATGGGTAAAGCCGGATGATTTAACCAGGTCATCTGCTCATAGACAAAAAGGGCTAGTATCAGCGTTGTATTGAGAGCAAACAGCATCGATTCCCGGGGGAGGTTGGTGCGTTTTTCCGAGATCAGTTTAACAGCCTCATAATCATTAAAAAAACTGATTTGAACCCGGTGGTGGTAATTTGGGAAAAACATTCGACCGAGGAAATGGACCAAGAAAACCAGGACAGCCAGAAGGATAATCCAGTCGGTATCCGGGTTGGGATTGGTGATTTCGGGCAGGTACCAAGGTTCCATCAACAGCAAAGGTACGCTGTTTTTACTTATCCTTCTGATCGAAGAATTCCCTGATTTTTCGTGCCCGGGCTAAACCGGTATGCTGAGCAATTTCTTCCAGTGAGGCGTTCCGAATCCTCTCGACAGACCCAAATACCTGCAACAGGTTATTACGGGTCTGTTCTCCCACCCCTTTGATTTCATCCAATAAAGATCCGGTAATACCTTTTTCTCTCTTTTTTCGGTGATGTGTTATTCCAAAGCGGTGTGCCTCATCGCGCATCTGTTGAATAATCCGCAGGCTTTCTGATTTTTTATCAAGATACAACGGTACGGGGTCATCCGGGAAGTAGATCTCCTCCAACCTTTTTGCGATCCCAACCAGAGCCACCTTATTCCGTAATCCCAATTTTTCGAGGCTCTTCATCGCGGCACTCAGTTGGCCTTTCCCACCGTCCACGATGATGAGTTGTGGCAGGGAAGTTCCCTCATCCATCATCCTACGGTATCGACGGTACACCACCTCTTCCATGGAAGCAAAATCATCCGGACCGATCACGGTTTTGATATTAAAATGTCGATAATCTTTCTTGCTCGGGGCAGCATTACGGAAAACCACACACGCTGCCACTGGATTTGTTCCCTGCGTATTGGAGTTATCAAAACATTCGATGTGCACCGGTAAATCACTCAATCTCAAATCTTTTCGGAGAACTTCCAGTTTTCGGCTCACTGATGAGGCTGCTACCTGTTTTACCTGTTGTTTTTGCCTGTCATATTTGAAATAGAGCGCATTTTTCAAGGACAAATCCAGCAGGCTCTTTTTATCTCCCTGGCGTGGAATCGTAATCTTCACATTATCTGCGGGATAATCCAAGGTTACTGGTACGATAATTTCCGGAGCATCGCTAGAAAAGCGGTTTCGCAGATCATAAACGGCCAGACTTAGCAATTCCGATTCTGTTTCGTTCAGTCGCTTTTTCAATTCAATAGAGTGAGCCTGGATCAGTGCACCGTTTATGACCTTCATATAATTGACATATCCAGCCCGGTCGTCCGTAGTAATTGAGAATACATCCACATGTTTGATTCTGGTATTGGAAACGGCCGATTTGCTCTGGAATTTTTCCAGGAGCATGATTTTTTCCTTAAGTGCGTTAGCCTGCTCAAATTGATACGATGCTGCCAGCTCCTTCATCTCCTTTTTGAGTGAGTGAATCACTGATAATGAGTTGCCGTTCAGGATTTTAACAATTTCTTCAACCTGTTTTTGGTAAGATTCCTCAGTTTGATATCCGACACAGGGACCCAGGCAGTTGCCAAGATGGAACTCCAGGCAAACTTTAAATTTTCCTGCCTTGATATTTTCTGGTGTTAATGACAGGGAGCAGGTTCGGACCTTATAGAGTTGCCGGATTAGTTCGATGATGTTTTTCCATATTTTTCCTGAGGTGTACGGTCCGAAATACCTCGACCCGTCTCGAATGATCTGTCTGGTTGTGAACACCCTTGGGAATGGTTCCTGCTTAACACAGATCCAGGGATAGGTTTTGTCATCTTTAAGCAGAACGTTATAGCGGGGTTGGTGTTGTTTGATCAGGTTATTTTCCAGCAGGAGGGCATCGCTTTCGGTATTTACCACGATGTGTTGGATCGCGTGAATTTTTCTGACCAGAACAGCCAGTTTGGCGCTGTCTGGATTTTTCTGAAAGTAAGATAACACTCTCTTTTTCAGGCTTTTTGCCTTGCCCACATAAATAATTTTCCCTTCAACATTATAGAACTGATATACCCCTGGTTTCTCAGGGAGCGACCGGGCCACCTCCATGATCCGGTCGGGTGGGGTATATAATTCATAACGTGTTGCCATGCTCTTTTACTCTCAGCGGTGTAAACTGGAAACCGGTACTGTCAAACAAGCCACGATCGCTGATTTTGAGGGATGGAATCACCAGCAAAGCCATAAAGGAGAGGGTCATGAATGGGGCTCTCAGGGTTGATCCTAACTCAGCAGCGAGGTGGTTCAAGGAAACATATTGGTGAGCTACCAGCTCCACTTGATCGCCGCTCATTAATCCAGCAAAAGGCAGTGGCATCACGTGCTTTTGATCCCCATAAGCGACGCTGATTCCGCCCATATTTTCAATTAATATATTGACTGCCAGGCACATATCTTTATCATTTGCTCCAATAACGATAATCTGGTGACTATCGTGGGCGATCGATGAAGCGATTGCTCCTGTTTTCAGCTTAAAGCCTTGGATTAGGCCAACGGAAGGTTTAGCGGGATGGTAGCGGTTCACCACCGCGATTTTTAGCAGGTCGCGGGTGGGATCCTGGCGGATTTCTCCTTCTCTATCCGCTATCTCCATGATAATAGATTCGGTTTTTAGTTCACCATCGATTGCTTGTATCACACGAAATTTTCCGCCGGGGCCATCTATTCTCAAATCTTCCGGCTCGATTTTGTCTGCGTGGAACTGGTTGATTGGTGTTACTGGTTTTAATTGGGCTTCGGGCATTGCCGTAGAATAGACTGTTTCTCCGGCAATGACTGTTTCGGCAACTCGGAAATTCGGAAGATCGCTGACCACAATAAAATCGGCAGAATCTCCTATTCTCAGCAATCCGATGGGCAGCTTATAATGTTCCACCGGATTATGGGATGCAGCCCGGATCAAGTTGAAAATATTGATTTGTTTTTGCATACCGCGACGGATCAGATCATCGATATGGCGGTGAATTAGGTCGTCGGGATGGCAATCATCAGAGCAGAGCATCACCCGATCAGGGTATCGTTCGATCAGGGGAGCCAAGGCATCAAAATTGGGAGCTACACTACATTCGCGGATCAGAATTTTCATTCCGGCAGCGATTTTCTCTTCGGCTTCGACCAAGGTAGTACATTCGTGTTCGGTAGTTATTCCGGCAGAGACATATTGAATCAGATCTTCACCGCTCACGCCCGGAGCATGTCCATCGATCGGTAAACCATATTTTTTAGCCATCTCCAACTTTGACATAACGTTGGGGTCATGGAAGATCACACCTGGATAATTCATCATCTCACCAAGAGCGATGACACTACCATCAGCCATAAGCGGTTCCAGAGCATCAGCATCCAACACGGCTCCGGCAGTTTCAAAACGGGTAGCCGGCACACAGGATGGAGCAGTAAAGAAGATCCTAGCCCGACCGTTCCGAGCATCTTGTACCATGAATCTGACACCTTCCACTCCGATCACATTAGCAATTTCGTGCGGATCTGATACAGTTGCAACCGTTCCGAACCGGACCACCCATGAACTAAACCGGGAAGGAATCACCATGGAACTTTCAATGTGCACGTGCGCGTCAACCAATCCAGGTAAAATAACCGGCCAATCTCTCTCACCGCTTGGAAATGGCACACATTCGTCCGACAAAACCCGAATAGTAGAAATTATTCCATTTCGGTAAACGATCTCACCCCGGTAAAAGCACCTTCTCTCCATATCGGGCAACCAGCCCCTTCTTAACTGCTCCCTTTTACTCATTTTCCTAACCAACTTTTATGTGTTCCACGTGGAACACTACCGTCCTATCATTACCAGTAAAACACTAATATCTGATGGCGAAACGCCAGGAATTCGGCTTGCCTGCGATATCGTCTCGGGTTTAATCCTCTCCAGTTTTTCTCTTGCCTCCATTGTAATCCCTCCAATTTCGGCATATTTTATCCATTCTGGAATTTTCAAATTTTCCAATCTTTTTATTTTTTCCGCCATTATCTTTTCCCGGTCTTCATACCCTTTGTATTTAATATCGATTTCGGCACCCTCAATCACCTCACTTCTGAATTCATTTATCCCTTCGACAACCTCTTTAAAATCTCTCAACACATCCACCACATTCTCTATTTGGATCTCCGGTCGCAATAGGATATCCTTAAGCTTTACCTTTTGCTTGATCAATGAGGATTTTTTGCTTGCCAAAAACGGATTAATTTCATCCGGACTAACAGAGCGTTTCTTAACAAAATCGACAATACTTTTTCGATTTTTTATCTTTTCCTCCAGGTTTTTCATCCGCTCGTCGGAGGCAAGCCCCAGCTGAAATCCGATTGGTGTTAACCTTTCATCCGCATTATCCTGCCTCAATAGTATTCTGTATTCTGCACGAGAGGTGAACATTCTGTAAGGTTCATCAACCCCTTTTGTTATTAAATCATCAATCAATACACCAATATAGGCCTGATCTCTTCTGAGCACAAATGGCTTTTTCCCTGTTAGTTTTAAATGGGCATTAATACCAGCCATCAAGCCTTGCGCACCCGCCTCTTCATAGCCTGTAGTCCCATTAATCTGACCAGCAAAATAGAGGTTTTCAACCGCTTTTGTTTCTAGGGTAATCTTTAACTGCGTCGGATCGAAATAGTCATATTCTATGGCATAACCTGGCCTGAATATGTTGACATTCTCCAATCCTTCCATCTTTCTAAGCCCACGCAATTGAACATCCAATGATAAGGATGAAGAGAATCCGTTTATATAGTATTCAATCGTATCCCATCCTTCTGGCTCAACGAATAGTTGATGCCGATCCTTATCAGCAAACGTCACCAACTTTGCTTCAATGCTAGGACAATATCGTGGCCCGATTCCCTGTATGGTTCCATCAAACATCGGGGACGCATCAAAACCGCTTTCCAATATTTTATGTACGTCCGAATTGGTATAGACCAAATAACATGATCGTGATCGTTTTGATTCTCTTGCCGGATTAAGAAAACTAAAAGGCACCTCCCATTTGTCACCAGGCTGCTCAATCAACTTTTTAAAATCTATTGTCCGCCCATCCAATCGTGCCGGAGTACCGGTTTTCATCCTACCCGACTTAATACCAAGTCGTTTTAAAGCCTCCGTAAGACCTCTAACCCCTCCCTCCGAATCTCTTCCTCCTTCTACATGATTCCTTCCAACATGAATCATCCCGTTCAAGAATGTCCCATTTGTCAGAATTACCGCTCCTGCGTTAAAGG
>JAAYIP010000001.1 GCA_012523435.1 Bacteroidales bacterium
CCAATGGATTCAAACTCCCCGGCAAGGTATTCCGCAGCCTTCCGGAAGCCGGGCGAACCGGTAAGTCGCCCTTCATACGCGGGACTGGCAAGCTCTTCCACGATTTTTAGCAAATCAGTTGCTTCAAGTTGTTGAGCACATTGAAGCAACGAATGATCCTGGTCTTGGGCCCACACTCCGCTACCCAGCAGGGCCAGTATGGTAAAAAGGGCTATCTTTTTCATTTCAGCATTGATTTGTTGAACGTTGACTCCGCGATTGGCACATTGAACCGGATCTCATGGATCACGAACTCGGTTCCGCCCCCTAATTTAAGCATATCCTGATACACTACCCGCGTAGGAAACCAGCGCCCATCGATCAGTTTTACATCACTTAAAAGGGTCTGCTTCAAGAGTTTTCCGCTCTTCGCATAGAGCTCCTCCTTGAGCGGAACGTAACGTTCACGGTCGATCCACATCTTCCGCCTCTGATAAGCCAGATCTGTCGAGCGGGCCCGCAGCTCGAGCACCCAGCAGTCACGCCCACCGAGCGTATCCGGGCCGACCACCTGGGCATCATAGTTGTCGGTCAACCGCTGGTCGTCCATCATATCTTCATACGAGAGGTCGGAGCCCATCACAGACTGCCGCAGCATATGCCCGGATATCTGGATGGTTCGGTCGGCTGACGGGGAGTACATCCAGAGCTGGTCGGCCAGCTTGAGCATCTTAGTACCTTTTTCTCGCGCCGGGGCCAGGTACTCGGTAAAGGATTTCTGGTCACCGACACTCCAAATCTTCATCTCCATTGTTCGCTCCCCACGCTGGGCATGGATGATCATGGATGCCGTAAAAATCCGACTGTCGGCCGACTGGTTACGGTCGATACGCTCGAGGATCTGTTGCGCCGTAGGAGTCTGGCCAAGGAGGGAAATCGACAAGTAGGGCAGCAGGATGATCAGGGATAGCAGAGTTATCAGGGTTTTTCGGGTATTCAGGGTTATCACATTTTTCATTATTCCAGTTCTTTAAACAGTTGTGCAGTTTTTCTTTTATAAATGCCGATACCAGCCAGGCCGGTTCCGATAACTGTGGCAAAAAGTCCTGGCAGAAATCCCACGTAGAACGCAGGGGTGGTAACCTGTGTTCTGAATACAGATGGGAGCATCATAGAGGCCCCTTTCATCATTCCTGACAGATCGATCCCATTATTTTGCAGCCAATAGGATATTCCCAGGGCCAGAGCGGTTCCGATCACCGACCCGACCAGGCCGATCAGCACAGCTTCGCCGAGCATCGAACGGTACACCTGGCCTTTGGATTCACCCATAGCAAGCCGAAGACCTACCTCCCCGTAACGACGAAGGCCGCCAAGGAGTCCGGCATTCCAGAGTACCAACGACATGGCTAAAATGAAAATAAAGCTGATTAATCCGGTTACCACATCCATGTAATCAACAATCGAGCCCAGGTCGTTCTGGTCGCGCAGGGTGACCATCGTCGGTTCGAAGAGATTCTCCTGATCATGGTAACGCTCAGCGAATGCATCGACCAAAGCCTTGGCCCTGTCGTCCTCATAAAGTCCTGAAGGGAAAAATCCCAGAACCTCGCCAGCTGCATCGGGCATATCGAGTACCAAACGGGCATCTTCCAGGTCCATGACCAGAGCTCCGCGGTCAACAGCTTGAGTACCAAAGCGGACGGTTCCAGCCAGGATGAAATTCTGCATCGCCATACCCCCCAGCATCGTGGATCCAAAAAAGGTGACTATCTGGCCCGGTTCCACCTCCAATCTTTTGGCGAAATCTTCGCTTAGGAGAATCTCTCCGGGCTTTTCGGGAATTCTTCCTCGGATGATGGAAGAGGGTATTTTCATCCGTTCAGCCTCCGGGCTACCGGGAGTGAGCAAGTCGATTCCCCATGCCACAGCTGGTCCCTGGGTTTTAGTTTCGTTGTTCTCATCGGGCACATCGACGAGACCGCCAAAGCGTATGCGACTGCTCCACTGGATATCAGGAGAGATCACAGCTAGTTCGGCAAGGAGGTCATCTACTCCCGTAAGTGCCAGATCGTTAGGTAGTTGTTCGAGCTTATCCGAATAGCCGCGGGTCATGATTTTTACGTGTCCAGTGGCAAATTTGGCGTTAAAATCCACCACATCGCCGAACACACCTTTGATCCAGGTATGCATCAGGACCGTTAGGAACACGCCGATGATGACGACTATGATGGGCAGCAGGCTGCGCTGCTTGTCGCGCAGCAAACCTTTAAAGAGGAATCGGATCATTGGATTTTACCTTTTATAGCTTCAGTTGGGTTAAGACGTGAGATCTTGCGGGCGGGCAAGTAGCTCACCACTGTTGCAGCAATCAAAATGAATATGATGGTGACGACGATCAGGCCGGAGCTATATACCGGGAAGATTTTTTCGGCTATCGCAAATCCCATCGTGTCAGTAGATTGAGGCATCGGGATTCCAGATCGGGCCTGCATGGCCAGCAGCGGAATTCCATATAGGGCTGCGACAATAGCAGCCAGAACAGCGTGCATCGCGCCCTCCAGAGTAAAGAGCCGCACCACCTGCCAGCGGGTCATCCCCAAGGCGATCTGTGTCCCGATCTCTCGCTGTCGGCGGAAAATCGACAGCACCTGGGTGTCGAAGACAGCCAACAAGGCCAACGCGAGCAAGATCATGGCCATCACGGTGCTGGCAAAGGATTTAGTCTTGATCAACTCATCAACCTCAGCAAGCAAGATCTTCAGATCTTTCTCCACCCATCCAGCAGTTGTTAGATCCGGCGGCGCCTTATCTCCCCGGATGAGCAGAGTGGCCTCACCGGGCATGCCAAGCATTCGCTGCATCTGATCCAGATCAATCCAGATCTGCCCCATATCGACCGAAGGGACATCACAACTGAAAATTGCAGCTATCTCTACATCAGTAGCATCAAAAGTCCCGTTGCGGTCGCGCCAACGAGCCGTCACCAAATCGCCCACCTTCAGCTGGTTCGATTTGGCCATCCGGCGACCAACGACCGCCTTGATGGCCTCCCCTTCACCCCCCGCCAACGATGCGGTGGGGATGCGGATCAGATCCTGCCCGGCAGGTATCCCCTTGAGCTGAATGCTCTGAATGCGGCCTTCGGGATAAAAAGAGGCGAGCGACACCAGCACCGGCACCACCTCACCGCTTTGGATCATTGGCATAAACTCCTGTGGAAAAGCGCAGTGACTCTCCTGAAGCGTGAATGGATCGAGGGGATCATAGCCAGAACACCAGTATTGCCCCTCACCAATCTCCCAGTTTTTCATATCCACCTTAGCCTGAATGTCCCATCCATGTAGCATCCCGTTGACGTAAATAATCACCACATAAGAAAGCGATAGGACTAAAACATTCAGCCAGGTGCGGAGCCCAGCACCCACCAGGTTGCGCAGGGCTAGCTTAAATCCTAACATATCAATCCTCCCCGTTAATTGGTTCAACCAGATTATCAGAATGTAACAGACCATCGCTCAGCCTGATAATACGTCTAAGGTACCCAATGACTTTCTCATCATGCGTAGCGAAAAGAAAGGTGGTTCCCAGCTCCCTGTTGATCTTGACCATGGTCTTAAGGATGTGGTGGGAATTGTCAGCATCGAGGTTGGCCGTCGGTTCATCGGCCAGAACCAGCTCAGGGTGCTTCACAATCGCCCGGGCAATGGCCACCCGCTGGCACTCGCCTCCCGACATTTGGGCTGGTCTCGACTTGACCTTTTCAGCCAACCCAACCCACTCCAGAGCCTCCATCACCGCCTTTTTCCGTTCGGCACTTCCCATCCTGAGAAGCAAAAGCGGGAATTCAACGTTCTCATAAGCGGTATATACGGGTAACAGATTGTAAGTCTGGAAGATAAATCCGATATGATGATTTCTCAATCGGGCCGCTTCCGCGTGACTCAGCCTTCCAATATCGCGGCCAAGAACGAGGGCTGAACCTTCACTTGGGGAGTCGAGCGACCCGACAATGTTCAGCAGGGTGGATTTACCCGAACCACTGGGACCCACTAGTCCCGCGAATTCACCTCCCATCACAGAGAAGCTCAGACCCTTCAAGGCAGTGAATTCCTTGGTTCCCATGGGAAACCTCTTCACTAAATCCCGAAGTTCAATTTTTATTGACTCTTTCATAACGTATTGATTATGAGGTTGATTATGAGGTTGATTATGAGGTTAACTATGAGTTTAATGATGATAGATCAAAACGATTTGCAAACCTTTGCCAGCCAAGAAATCCGAATTACCGGTTGTCCGGAAAATTTCGAATGTATTGGGATTCCAAAACCCAATGAGGTTAAGCGAGAGATGATCGAAACGCATCTGCCAGCTCAGGAACCGGTACCAGGATCGGTCGCGCCAATGGAAATAGAGCATTCCGCTAACCGAATGGATGAGATTAACAGGATAGTTGAGCATCAGGGCAGAAAAGTTCTCGGCCACACCGGATTCCCACGGTTGGGCTGCCGTTGAATAAAGGAACTGCTCAAAGGCACTTGTCAGGCCGTTCCCTATTCCCCAGGTGTAGTCGGCCCCAAGGGTCATTGCCCGCGTATGATTCATCAGGTCGGGCTGCAGATCCGTCCAGGTCCAACAACCCTCAAGCCACAGCCCGGCGCCGAGGTCCCACTTACCGTCGAGACCGATGCGGTATTCTGGCATCGCCGGATTGCCGGTAAACGGGGGCATCGACCGCTGTGGGTCGATCTGACGGAAATGGCCACTTAGAGCCACCTCCCCTGGTCCGGCGGGATGCTGGATCCGGAATCCGGCTTCCGGAATCCATTTCATGCCGGGAATCAGCTCCCAGCCTTTGGTTTCTCCATTGCCGAGCAGGCCCCACAACCAAATGTTGGCATTGTTTGGAAAGAAATATTTCACCAAAGCACCATACACCCCATCAGTTAACTGCAGCGGATCGCGCGGATCGAGCCGGTCGAACCACATCAGGGGCCGAAGCATCGTCGCGCTTCCGAAATTGATTTTCTGAAGCCCCAGGCGCACGTCGAACCTGTCCCCCGACAAACGCCCCCACATCCGGTAAGGCTTGATGCTCCCATCAAAACCCAGGGAGTCAGGGGCTATGAAGTAACTATTCAGCCAACCATTAGCCGAGAGTTCGCCCTCCAGAACCAGACTGTGGCTCAAAGGCATGCTCCCCTTGAGCTCGGGTATATACCGCAGGCCGTTCACCATCTGGTAGGGATCGGAAAACTTCGACACGTGGAGCAGGGAGGCCTGACCGGAAAAGGTCAGCTCCTGAGCAGCCCCTCCCAAATAGAAAAGCAGGAGAACGGCTGACAGTAGAAAGCTACTAAGCCGATTACTGATCATCTTCAGATTGGTTGGGACGTGGCAGAATACCATAGAAAAAAAAGTTGACCAGCTCCCCAATCATATCGTGCGGATTGGCAAACAACATCTTATAGCGCTCATCCTTAAGCATTTCCGGCATCATATTCAAAAAATAGAAGACAAACTGCAGGTTCAGGTCCTGCCTGATCTCCCCCAACTGCTGAGCCTGAGTAAAATCCTGCAGCACCTGCTCGAAGTTCCGCAACGACTGTTTGGCAATCAAAGCAGTGAACTCCGGATCGCCCGACGAGAGGAAATCGTTAATGAACTCCTGACTGACAGAACCGGAAAACTCCAGCTTCATTTTGATGATCTCCTTCACCTTTTCCTCAAAACTCCCAGGAGCAATCATGATATCGTGATAATCCCTGAATCCCTGTTCAATCAACTCATTAACCAGATACCGTGCGACATCCATCTTGTTGGAGTAGAACTTGTAAAAGGTCATCTTGCTCACGGAGGCCTCCTGGCAGATCTCTTCCACCGTGACCTTCCTAAATCCATACCTATAAAAGAGGGCCAACGCTGCCTCATTCAGCTGCTTAAGCTTCGGGTTCTCCTTCTCTTGATTGGTGAATTTAACCATGATATCAATTTTATACTCTGCAAAGATAATTACGTTTTTTGTAATTTCTTACATAATCCGTAAATTATTTTTCCATTCGTATTTTAAATTAAAAACCGGGAATATTCACCCTCATTCATCCACATCCAGCTTCTTGATCAGGCTATCCAACGGCTTACCAAGGCGGGTCAATCGCTGTTTTCTCCAGCAGAAGACCAGGTATCCAGTTGCGATAAACATTAGAAAAAACAGGATCTTGAACGGGTTCTTCAGGTCGTACAGGATGATCACGCCAAAGAAAAGCACCATAGCCAGGCCAACCAGGACGGCGGCACGGAGCCAGAACCTTGAAATCCGGAAGGGTCGGGCATTAAACTGTTTGGGATACTGGGTTGGGAATCTCCAGGCAGCCAGAAGGATTGGAACGAAAATCACTAGTCCGCCGAGTGAAGCGTACGAGGCGAAGGTGTTCAGGGAGAATCCGGAGAGGATACCGGCCACCGACAAGGCATAGATAAGGGTAAGTAAAACCCAGGGAACCTGTTTCCCGGGAGTTAGTCGGCCCATCCAGGCAGGCAACATCTGGTCCTGGACAATCATGAATAGAGATCTGGTTCCTATGATTAACAGGGAATTAAGCGTGGTTAAAAGTGCCAGGACGGCTCCACCAACGACAAAGAAGACATAAAATCCGTTTCCCAAAAATGATTTCCCGGCCACCAGCAGGGGCTCTGGTGCATCCTGGAGCATTTCACCGGGAACACTGCCAACCGTGACAAACGAGAGCCCCACATAAAGCAACATTACCAACGGAAATGCGATATAAAAAGCTCGCGGGATCGTTTTTCCTGGGTTTTTGATTTCTGATCCCAGCTCAACCACGCCATTCCCTCCGAAATAGGTAAATGAAAGCAGGGCTACACCCAAAATCAGGCCGCCGCTACCGGTTTCCAGTAGAGGATGAAAACGGGACACTTCAACCGTGTCAATACCCCCAGAAATAAAGACGACAAGTGCCGTGATAAGCACCAGGATCAATATCCCCTGGAATTGAGCTGCCATCTTAACTCCAAGAAGATTAATCAGATAGAAAACCGTCAGAATCACCAGCGCGAGAACGGTGACATTCACCTCCGGAGCCAACGATTCGATATACCGCGAACAACCAATCAGGTAGAGCGGGATCTGTCCAAAAAAGGAGGCCAGGGCATACACCCAAACTCCGGTAAAAGCAAGTCCGGGCGATACCATCCGACTGGCATACATATAGTTAGCTCCGGATATTGGCATGGCTGAAGCAAGCATGGCCAATGGCATCATACTGATAAATACCGGAATGGCAGCAAAAAAATACGCCAAAGGTAAAGCCTGGGCTGAGTATTGATAAACCAGCCCGGTATAGACAAATACTCCTCCCCCAATCATGAATCCAATCATGATGTAAGCAACAAGCGGAAGACCGATCTTCTGCCTAAATTGAATATCGCTCATAGGTTCGTTTTAGACAGGTTAAGATAAACAATTTTTGTTCCTGTGGGTTCTACTTCCTGAGACGCAATTAAATTATTTTAAGATTATCCTGATGCGATTTCTGCCTTTTGTGATAACTATCCTGACGATTATGAACAGCAACCTGAATGCACAGTCTGGCCACCGAAATCCGCTCACTGAAGAGGAGAAGCATGTGATTCTTCATAAAGGCACCGAACGCCCATGGACTGGCAAATATCTGGAAAACAAAGAGTCTGGAATATACACCTGCAAATGGTGCGACGCACCGCTTTACCGGTCGAAGGATAAGTTCGATTCCCATTGCGGCTGGCCTAGTTTTGATGATGAGATCCCGGGAGCGGTGGAACGGCGCCAGGATGCTGATGGCCTGCGAACGGAAATCCTCTGTGCGAACTGTGGCGGGCATCTTGGGCATGTGTTTGAAGGAGAGGGTTTTACGAAAAAAAATACCCGTCATTGCGTTAATTCTATATCACTTAATTTCAAACCATTGCAACAAACTGTTCAATCAAGTACCACTGAGACTGCCATCTTTGCCTGTGGTTGTTTCTGGGGTGTCGAGCATTACTTTAAGCGGGCCACCGGTGTGATCAGCACCGAAGTGGGGTACACGGGAGGAACCAAGGCAAACCCAACCTACGAAGAGGTGTGTTCTCACTCCACTGGACATGTCGAGGCTATCCGGGTTACCTTTGATCCATCCAAAACCTCTTACGAAGAGCTGGCAAAGCTGTTTTTCGAGATTCATGATCCTACCCAGACGAACGGTCAGGGCCCTGATATTGGACCTCAATACCTAAGCGAAGTATTCTATCTTAATGAAGATCAGAAAATTACAACAGAAAGACTGATCGGAATTTTAAAACAAAAAGGTCTTCGGGTGGCTACGAAAGTCAGGCCAGCCACCACCTTTTGGCCAGCCGAGGAATATCATCAGGATTATTACAGCAAAACGGGCGGCATGCCATACTGCCATTTCCGCACCGCACGGTTTTAAGGGGTACGCGAAAGCCCCCTGCGAAGCATTTTATTACTTTTGTATCATGAAAACCTGGATATCAGGACTGTTCATGCTGGCTTTCGCCACACAAGTTCAGTCACAATATATTGACCATCAGCCACTGGTTATCCCGTCAGGAAATGAACCCTTTGGGACCAGTCAGCTGATTAACGTCGAAACAACCCGTCCGGTGGTAGCTGCAAACATCCGCCTGAATCCGGAGCAGGATCTCACCGGAGCTTATCTCATCGCCGGGCTTGACACCTTTTTATTATCACTTGATGAAGACAATGAGCCCGGTGAGCCTCTATTCAGTAGCCCGGTGCTATTTCCGGCCCCAGTGAGCAGGATAAGCCTATTCCCAGGGGCTCTGACGGGTCAGGCAGAACTTCTTCTGGTTCCGGCAGAGCATGCGATTTTACCTGAAAGCCGGTATCCCCACCCCGTTGACTTGACCGGGAACATCGGCCTTCCGCCCATGATCGACCAGCAGGTGTGGAGAGCAGGATTACCCAGCCCAAATTATGAACGGATTCATAACCAGGTCAGGAATGTGATCATCCACCATACTGCCTCCTCTAACCAGGTCACCGATTATACAACCGCTATTCGGTCGATCTATCTCCTTCATACCCAGACCAGAGGCTGGTCGGATATTGGCTATAATTATCTGGTGGCCCCCAATGGGGTGATATACAAGGGTAGAGACCCAGGACCTTACCAACAGGATGAGGTTTTGGGCGCCCATTTTTGTGCCAGTAATACCGGAACCCTGGGTATCAGTATATTAGGCGATTATCAAAACACTCCCCCACCCGGGCTCGCGCTACATGCTATCGAACGGTTGATAGCCTGGAAACTGCAGAAAGATCACCTCGATCCACTCGGGATCACTCCTCACCCCCTTAATCCAACGCTTCATGTGATTTCGGGGCACCGCGACGGGTGCGCCACCCTCTGCCCCGGAGATCAGCTCTACGCCATGCTCCCCGGGCTCCGAAACCGCGTTCATCAACTTATCATCCATACCGGCATTGATCTGACAGATCACCCTTCAACAAACGAACCAACCCTGATGATCTTTCCAAACCCGGTACGCGATTTCCTCACCATCGAGTCGGACCAGCCGATCCGATATCTGCGTATCCTCAATTCCACCGGAAATCTTATCTGGCACCTGACTGGCCAACCTACTCAACTGGATGTAACCAACTGGATATCTGGCTGGTATATCATTCAGGTTTATGCCGATAACGCAGTGATCTCAAAAAAAATTCTCAAAATAAAATAGATTTTAACACTCTCAATGCCCGCCTGTTGTTGTTTTACCTACATCGGCGTCAGCCAGTTGACTATCAGGCATTTCTAAAGGCTATGGAAGGGACTCTCTCCTTCATTCTGGGGTGGAACCCCAAGATTGGTCATGCTTAATATCTATAAGAGCCTCCCGAATCCCAATCAGGGCGAA
>JAAYIP010000152.1 GCA_012523435.1 Bacteroidales bacterium
CTGCTTGGCATTCCGGGATTTGTCATTAACTGGTTTGGCGACTCACTGGATGGCCGACTGGCCTACTACCGGAACCGCCCAAAAAAGCTGTATGGATTTACATTGGATATCACCATCGACTGGATCGGGATCATTCTGATCGGCGTAGGATTTATCGTCTATGCCGAAGGAGTATGGGAACTGATCGGATACGGATTTGTGGTCATGTACGGCTGGGAAATGATTGTTGCCCTCATGCGACTCCGCCTCACCGGCAATTATTCCATCGATTTCTTTAAAGTTGGTCCAACTGAGGTCAGGATTGTCCTCATTTTAGTTCTAATCACGGAACTGCTGCTTCCAGACTCCATTCGCTATTTTGCACTCTTGGTTTGTATCATCCTTTTCATTGTCAATATTATTGACACCCACAACCTCCTTAGAATAGCAGAAAATATGGATTTAAAAGAGAGAAACCAATCCGAAGGAAAATAAACCGCTGGATGAACTTTGCGGGTCATTTCTTGTTCTAGTCAGAAACTATTTGACAAAATGATCTGCTGTTCAACAATTTTTGATAAATAAATCTTCAATTCGACAATTTCATACTATATTAGGACAGAGTCTAACTAAATCTAAGGATTTTTTATGGAAACAGAAAAGAAAATCACCCGGGTAGGTGGAAACAGCCCTGCTGAAGAACCAGTTAGGAGCATTTTCGTAGCCAACCCGGAAAGTAAGAAAAGGGCTACCAAGCATCGGGTTTTTGCCGGAAGTTTATGGTTGCTGGCTATCGGGGCTCAGCTTTTTGCCATTACACTGTTATTCCGGCCCCCTATCGACATGACCCTGATTATTATTTTGATCGCCGTTGATCTGGCATTGGCCATCATCGGTTCGATCTTGTGGAAAAGCTCCAACCGTTATGATCCACCCACGAAGAAGCAGAAGTTCAAATTCTTCATGAAAAGCCAGTTAGGGCTGGTTGTAGCGGTAATCGCTTTCCTTCCCTTGATCATTGTAATCCTGACAAACAAGAACCTGAGCGGCAAGCAAAAGGGCATTCTTGGAGGGATTGCTGGTGCAGCACTAGTCATTGCCGGACTAGTGGGTGTAGATTTTAATCCACCCTCCATTGAGGAGTACACCGAGCAGACCGAAAGGGTTGAATGGCTGAACGAAGGAAGGAACTTTGTGTACTGGACCAAGTCGGGTACGGTGTATCACATCTACAGCGACTGTTCATATATTAATACGAACAAAACCTCTGAAATTTTCGAAGGAACCGTAGCGCAGGCCAGAGAGCTGAAAAATATTACTGAACTTTGCAGTCGATGCGAGAGCCGTGCTATGCAAGAACGAGGATTAACCGAGGAAGATTACCATAACGCACAGCAAGGCATAAAAGAACTTATTGATCCAAACACGCAGGGAGAGCAGTAAAGCGCTCTCTCTTAATAACATCTAAAACCATGACCAAACCAAACCTGTCGCGTCGTAGCTTTATCACTGCCCTAGGAGCAGGTGCAGGAGTTTTATTGACTAGTCGGTCGGTTTTAGCTCTTACCAGTGATTGGTTGAGCTCTTCCACCGATCCCCTGCAAATGGTTTCTTTAGGCAAGACAGGTATTCGGACCACCCTGCTGGGTATGGGAACCGGATTTAGCGGCTACAATCGTTCCTCAGCCATCACACGCGCCGGGGTAGCTGAATCTATGATCCGCGAAGCTTATGAAAAGGGGATCCGGTTTTTCGATTGTTCCGACACTTACGGAACGCATCCGTATTTGGCTGCGGCATTGAAGCCTTATCCACGCGAAAGCTATGTAATCTGTACCAAGATCCGGCTTGATGCCGGCGGGTTGCCCGAGAAAGAGCGACCTGATGCGGACATCTCCATTGAACGTTTTCGGAAGGAGTTGAACACCGACTATATCGATCTGGTTCAGATTCATGCCATGACTGATCCGGAGTGGACCACCACCTACCGGAAGCAGATGGATATCATGGAAAAGCTGAAGCAAAAAAATATTATCCGCGCTCACGGGGCATCGATCCATTCGCTCGGTGCCCTGGAAGCTGCGGCAGCTAGCAAATGGGTTGATGTAACCCACGTCAGAATCAATGCTTTTGGCGATGCAATGGATCATCACGACCCAGCCAGGGTCACCCCGGTGATCGAAAAACTACATAAAGCCGGCCAGGGAGTTATCGGCATGAAGCTGATCGCCAACGGCAAACACAGCAAGGATCCGGCAAAAATTGATGAATCAGTCCGGTTTGTCCTGGGATTGGGCACGGTGGACATGATCATCGTGGGATTTGAGAAACCTGAACAAATCGATGACTATCTGGAACGTATGCGCCGTGCCCTAACCGTGCTGCAGAAAAAGTAAGGCGTCCCATGAAGATCTCGGTCATGATCTTGATTACCACCCTATTAGCATTCTGTCAACGACCGGCAGGTCTCGATCGACTAATCCAGCCTGGGGCACAACTGGAGTGCCTGGCTGACACCTTCCTCTTTACCGAAGGCCCGGCGGCTGACCAAAAAGGGAATATCTACTTCACTGATCAGCCCAACGACCGAATCCTACTACTGGCCCAGGATGGGAAGCTGACCACCTTCCGCCAGCCTTCAGGACGATCAAACGGTCTCTATTTCGATCAAAAGGGCAACCTTTGGGCCTGTGCCGATGAACAGAACGCCCTCTGGAAAATAGCCACTGATGGTACGTTAGAGGTTATAAAACTAGCCTATCAGGATAAAAATCTTAACGGCCCTAATGACCTTTGGATCAGCAATAAAGGCGTGGTTTATCTCACCGACCCGTGGTACCCCCGGCCCTGGTGGAGCCATACCGAAGAGCCACAGGAGCTCCGGGGTGTTTATCGGTATCATCCTACAACTGGCGAGCTGGTCAGGGAAGTGAACGATATGATCCAGCCAAACGGCATCGTGGGCTCACCG
Source organism: Bacteroidales bacterium (assembly GCA_012523435.1). Lineage (GTDB taxonomy): Bacteria > Bacteroidota > Bacteroidia > Bacteroidales > UBA12481 > UBA12481. The sequence goes on from JAAYIP010000152.1 coordinate 2,951, forward strand.
GATGGCCATCACCTGTATGTTGCCGATATCGGCGACAATAAAACCTGGCGGTTTCACATCCGCCCCGATGGTAGCCTGACCAATAAAAGTCTCTTTTGTGAACTTGGCTCCGATGGGATGACCCTGGATCGTAAAGGAAATCTGTACCTCACGGGCCAGGGAGTCACGGTATTCAACCACCGTGGCCGTCTGCTTGGCAACATCCCGGTGCCGGAATCGTGGACCTCGAATGTCTGTTTTGGCGGGGAAAACGGCCGGGATCTCTACATCACAGCTTCCACAGGAATCTACCGGATGCGCATGGAATCAGTCTTTATAACAAACAAAAACAAACCAATATGATGGTAAAAAAACTTCACCTCAGGGCCATCTTTTTTGTAGCCCTTTTTTGTTTTGCCACGTTCGGTATGACGAACGCTCAACCCACTCCAATGCTGGCAAAACCAGTTGTTGATCAGCGCGTTGAGCTCCTGAGTCTGGTATTTCGCCTGGCCGGAAATCCCGAATACAATATGGAGATGTTCTCGCTTTACGTAGAGCGCATCAAGAAACACTTCGAAGCCCACAAAGATCACCCACTAATCCGCTACATTAATACTGACCTGAAAGAGAACGGGGTAATGTTTGACGCGGTGATGCAGATGGCCCTCAACATTACGCCCCCACCGCAGATGGAGCCTATCGTGCCGTTTACTGATAAAATCCCGGAGGCACGATGGGGAAAAGAGAAAGCCACCGAATTTTTGAAATTGCTCAACCAATTTTATGTCGATGCCGATTGTGCGACCTTTTTTGAAGCCAATCAAGACTTGTACGAGGTGGCTGTCAAACGATTTCTGGTGGTGTACGACGAGCTGGATCTCGATTGGTACAAGCGATTCTACGGAACACAGCCCAAAGGTCACTTTAGCATCGTGATCGGGTTGGGAAATGGCGGAGCTAACTATGGCGTTAAACGGATCACTCCGGAAGGTGAAGAGATCGTTTACGCAGTGATGGGAACCTGGACCGTTGATCCGGAGGGAATGCCAATCTACCAGAAAGATGGCTATCTGCCCACCATGATCCATGAGTTTAACCACTCCTTTGTCAATCATTTGGTTGAGCAATATCAGGATGATCTGAAGCCTGCCTGTGAACAGCTATTCGTTCCAGTGGCCGAACAAATGAGTCGCCAGGCTTACCCCAGCTGGCTTTTTATGACGAACGAATCCGTGGTTAGGGCAGCCGTGATCAAGTACATGATCGACCATAATTTCGATCCTCAGAGTATTACTCAGGAGACCATCACACAAATTGATCGGGGGTTTCTTTGGACTAAGGAATTGGTAGAAGAGCTCGAACGTTATGATCAGAAACGTGATACCTACCCTACTCTGGAGAGCTATATGCCGCCGCTGGCTGCGTTTTTTGAGAAGGTGGCCAGCAATGTCGATCACTTGACTGCCGAAATCGACAAAAGAAGACCTAAAATTATTGAGATCAAGCCGTTTGCCAATGGAGATCAGCAGGTAGATCCAACCATCAAAAAGATCGAATTCATTTTTGATCAACCCCTAACCGGAGAAGGCTATTCGATCAATACAGGAGAAAAAGGGATGGAAGCATTTCCGGAAGTGAGTGATATCGCATTTTCGGAGGACAAGCAGACCCTGATCCTCATGGTTGCGCTCAAGCCGGGTAAAGATTATGAGATGGTCTTTACGGGTAGATCCTTCAGATCCAAAACGGGTTATAGCATGAATCCTTACCCCGTATCCTTCCGGACTAAAAAGTAAGTCGGCCCCCAACAGAATAGTTTGGGGCTAATTCGTACCCCTGATTTTCCTGTTATCTTTATCCTTTCCATAGAATAATTTTCCAGCCGAAAGGATTTATGATAATGAATATCAAGTTGTTATATAAAATTCTGGCCGTGTTGATGCTATTGCCTTTCCCGGCATTTGCTCAGTTAGATCTGGCCGGAGTGTTTTTCAACGAGATGGTGATTCAGCGGGATCAGCCGATCAACATTTGGGGCAAGGCGGCTCCCGGGCAGCGGGTCACCGTCAGCTTCGGCGCAATCTCCCGGTCGGGCCGGGCAGGCAAAGACTCTACGTGGATGGTAACGCTGCCAGCGCAAAAAGCCAATACTAAGCCCCAGGAACTGTTAGTCAGGGCGGGCAATCAGCAGGTAGCTCGGTCGAATATCCTCGTTGGAGATGTCTGGCTTTGCATTGGGCAAAGCAATATGGAGTGGCCGATGGTTGGCGAGGCTCACTATCAGGAAGAGGTTGCTAACAGCGATCAGCCTTTGATCCGGTTTTTCAACCCGACCTATGCCGGGAAAAACATTTATGGAACCGTGTATACTGATTCTGTGGTGCAAATGCTTCTTCCGGAGCGGTTTTACCAGGGCAGATGGCAGGTGTGCGACAGCAGCAGTTTTAGGCTGATGAGTGCGGTGGCCTATTATTTTGGCAAAGAGATCAAGGAGCAATCCGGTGTGCCTGTTGGCTTAATCAACCTATCCATTGGAGGAGCTCCGCTGGAGACTTTCATTGATATCAATGCCCTGGAGCGGAGCAGACGGTTTTCAGACAAAGCTAAAGGTGATTGGCTGATTAACAATCAGTTGCCGGTCTGGGTTAGGGATCGGGGCAGACAGAATGTTGAGGAATTGGCAGCAGTACCGGCTGATGAGTATGGGAAGAATCATCCTTACAAACCCGGGTTCGCTTATCTATCTGGAATACAACCGCTTATACAGATGGGCATTAGGGGAGTTATTTGTTATCAAGGGGAGAGCAATGCGCAGGAGGCGGACCGTGTGGAGGAATATGGGGCGTTAACGAAGCTGATGGTGGATGATTATCGGAGGAAGTGGAACAACCGGCGATTGCCGTTTTATTATGTACAGCTATCCTCCATTGATACGGTGCGCTACAATGGTTATTTGTGGCCTGATTTCCGGGACGAACAGCGGAAGATGCTTCAGATGATTCCACACAGTGGGATGGCGGTATGTAGTGATATTGGTGCACGGGACAATGTGCATCCGACCGACAAGCGAACGGTAGGAAAACGATTGGCGCGCTGGGCTTTAAACGATATTTATAAATTGGAGTCATTACCATCGGGACCATTGCCTATCAAGGCACACTGGGATGAAGGACAGGTGACTGTGACCTTTTGTTATGTTGGGGAAGGGCTAGCTACTGCCGACAGCTTGCCGGTGAGGGGCTTTTCGCTAGATGGAAAGGTTGACACTGAAGCCAGTATATCAGGTAACACGATTGTAATTAAGACCACCACCAAGCCAGGGTGGGTTTATTATGGCTGGAAGTCATTCAGCGATGGCAACCTGGTCAATTCGGAACAGCTTCCTGCCTCCACTTTTCGGTTGGTGGTTCGATAAGGAGAGATGATGGCAATCTGCCTGATCGAACGAAGAAAAAAATCTTTACCTTTGTGCGTCCTAATTGGTTTTTATTAGGAAAGGGCCCATAGCTCAGACGGTTAGAGCATCTGACTCATAATCAGGGGGTCGTAGGTTCAAATCCTACTGGGCCCACTTAAGAATCAACCACTTACATTCGACTTTGTAGGTGGTTTTTTCGTTTTTGGTCGGAGTTGCAAGCTTTAGGCAAAACACCAGCTCCGATAACTGGTATTCGTTTTATCTGTCGTATACCGTATTGGTGTGAAAAACAAAAAAACATCAATAGATTTCAATAAATGTAAATTGAAATACTAACAATCTGTAAAGCGATAAGCTTAAAATATGTAAAATAAATTTACATTTGTAGGTAAGTTGAATCCATGTTTTACAAAAACCGTATATCAGATATCGAGTTAATTAGGAAACTCAACGCTTCGGGCGCTGTGCTTATTCGAGGCCCCAAAGCTTGTGGGAAAACTGTATCAGCAAAACAATTAGCCAGGAGTATATTGGATGTAGACAGAGACGAAAATGTCGCAGCTCTCATCCATACGGCACCAAAACGATTATTGGTTGGAGATACTCCTCGC